>JBEKDW010000142.1:0-6635 GCA_050014155.1 Anaerolineales bacterium | reverse complement strand
GTTTATGTCACCCCTCCCGCAATATGCCAACAGTTGCTATTATTCCCTATGCGCCGCGGCGGGCCATACGTACGGGTATATCCTGGGCGAACACAACGCCGCGGATCTCGTCGAAAAGATGCCCGGCCGCTGGAGGATCGATCTCCGGGTTGATCCGGAAAAATTACGGCGGATGCTCGCCCGGTGGTATGGCTAATGGTTTTCATTTGCGGCTGAGGATTTTGCCATCCTATGGCTCCGAAAAAATCCGTAATGATTCTACCGAAAATTTCCCTGGTGACGCCTTCGTTTCAACAAGGACGGTTCCTGGAAGATTGCATCCGGTCGGTGCTGAATCAAGAGTATCCGAATTTGGAATACTTCGTCATGGACGGCGGCTCGACCGACGAAAGCAAGAAAATTATTCGCCGCCATGCCGACCGCCTGACCTACTGGCGCAGCCACACCGACGGCGGGCACATGGACGCCGTACAAGACGGCTTCCGGCGTTCGACCGGGGAAATCATGGGGTGGCTGAATTCCGACGACCGGTTGACTCCCTGGGCGCTGCAGGTCGTGGCGGCCGTGTTCCGGCAATTCCCCGAAGTGCAATGGATTACCAGCATGTATCCAATGATCATGAACGCCGAAGGGCTGGTCCTGGGTGCCCGGCGCGTGGAGGGGTTTCACGCCGAAGCGTTCTACCGTGGGCGGAACGCGCCATTCAATCCCGGCTTTTACTCGTGCATGATCCAACAGGAATCCACCTTCTGGCGGCGCGGTCTTTGGGAAAAAGCCGGCGGGCGGGTGGACACCGGATTGCGCGTGGCCGGCGATTTCGAGCTGTGGTCGCGCTTTTTTGAACACGCCGAGCTGTACACGCTCGCCGTTCCGCTGGGCGTCTTCCGCATCCAGCCCGATTCGTTTTCGTCCAGAGAATTCAAACCCTATATGGAAGTCTGCCGGCGAGTCCTGGCCAAATATTCGCACCGGCCTCCCTCCCGGTTGGAATCCTTTGCGCGCCGGATCGCGCGCCTCTTGCCCCGCCGGATGCAGCCGTTGACCGGCCTGACGTATCCCGTCTCCCACATCGTGAAGGGATCGGGGGACGGGCCGTACGCCATCCACCAGGCGTGGATCGTCTGACTTTCCAGAGAGGCAGGCCCCATGAAATTTTCCTTTGTCGCCCCTTTCTTTGGAGTCGTTCACCTCGAGCCGGATGGGTTCCTACTTGGAAGAATGCCGCGCAGTGTTAAACCGATACTCTCATTGCGCCCTTTCCGGGGTCGAACGGACTGCGGGGCGAATCGCACGCCTTATTCCCCGTCGGGTGCAGTCGCTGACCGGCTTGGCCAATTCGATTTTCCTTGTCCGCCGGGAAGGCCGCGATTCGCAGTGGAAAGCCACGCGTGAATGGATCCTCTGAGTCGAACATGGACTCAAACCCGAAATCCCTTCGCATCCTGCAGGTAACCTCGTCGGTCGAGGGCGGGGGCGGCGAGCAGATTTCGATTCGCATGCACCGGGCATTCCAACGGTTGGGGCATCGGTCGATGCTGTTTGCCGGCCGCGGAGTTCTGAGCGCCGGAGAGGATCTTTACGTTATCCCCGACCGGTGGGAAGAAACCCCGCGCGCAAGGATGATCCACGAGCTTTACCGTAAGCTCCTCTCAATAACCCGCGGCCGAGGGCAAAGCCGGTTGTTTCCGATTTTCGAAGCGCTGGCGTTCCCGCAAGTCACATGGGACTTATGGCGGGGTCATGAAGATTACAGCCAACCAGGGTCCCACCGGTTGCTTTCGCTCGTCCCCGAACCGCCGGACGTTGTGCTGCTTCATAATTTGCACGCGCGCTGGAACCGCCGCGAAGGATTCTTCGACCTGGGATTTCTCCCGCAATTGACCAGCTCCGTGCCGGTGATCCTCTTTCCGCAGGATCCCTGGCTCCTCACCGGCCACTGCGGCCATCCGATCAATTGCCCGCGCTGGCGCATCGGATGCGGCCAGTGCCCGGACCTCGTGATCTACCCTTCCATCCGCCGCGACGCAACCGCGTGGAATTTCCGCCGCAAGCGGGCGATCTACGCGCGCAGCCGGCTGTACCTGGCGTCGCCGTCGCGGTGGCTGCTGGAGATGTTCATGGAAGCGCGAGTTCCCCTGGTCGGCGCGCGGCTGATCGATAACGGCGTAGACACCGCGCTCTTCCGGCCGGGGGACCGCCGTGCGGCGCGCGCCGCGCTGGATCTGGATCCGGACCGGCGTATTATCATGATCTCCGGAAATTTCCTGCGCATCAATCCCTGGAAGGGATACGCCTGGGTTCTGGAAACGGCCGAGCGTATAGGTTGGAGCCGGAACTTCCCGCCGACGGATTTCCTCTGCGTCGGGGACGAAGGGGAGACGCTGGTGTACGGCAGAGCGCGCGTGGTCTTCGCCGGCCATGTGAAGGATCCCGCCCGGATGCCCCTGTATTATCAGGCGGCGGATATTTACTTCCATCCGAGCCGCGCCGATACCGCTCCGTTCTCGGTGCTGGAAGCGATGGCAAGTGGACTGCCGGTTGTCGCTACCAACGTCGGAGGGATTCCGGAGCAGGTCGAGGATAGCAATAGCGGGTTCCTCGTCCAACCTGGCGATACCCTGGCGATGGCCGAGAGCTTGGGTAAGCTTGTCTCCGATCCGAGTGCATGCGAAGAGATGGGCGATTACGGGCGGTCCCGGACCTTGGAACAATTCGATTTTGAGCGTCAGGTCGGGAATTTCCTCGACTGGATACGTCTTGTAATCTCAGTTTATCGAACCCTTCCGTAAGAAAGCCTTCGAAATAGCATTTTCGTTGCTCCCGGCTGCCAGAAAGAGAGGGGCGGGTGACCTGCCCCCTCCCTTCGGTATAATTCGACCGGGATATCCATGAATTCCTCCCCGTTGATCTCCATTGTGGTTCCGTCCTTTAACCAAGCGCTATTCCTCGAGGAATGCCTTGGGTCGGTGCTGGATCAGGCCTATCCGCGACGGGAAATCATCGTCATCGACGGCGGTTCGAACGACGGCAGCCGGGAAATCCTGCGGCGGCACGAACGGCGGCTAGAGTATTGGGTTAGCGAGGCGGACCGGGGCCAGGCGCACGCGGTGAATAAGGGCTGGGCGCGCGCCAAGGGAGACATCCTGGGGTGGCTCAACTCCGACGACCGTCTGGAAGCCGGAGCGTTGGATTTTGTTGCCGGGGCGTATGTATCGCAGCCTTGTGCGGCCCTTCTCTACGGCGACGTGCGCGAAATCGACGCGCGGGGTGGGGCGGTCGGCGGGAAAAAAATGGCGGGCTTCGGTCTCCGGTCGTTACTCTTGGGAAAGAACATGGGCCAACCCGGAGTTTTCATCCCCCGGCGCACGTATGATACGCTGGGCGGCTTGGATGAAGCGCTCCATTTCGCGCTTGACTTCGATTATTTCCTGCGTGTCTGGACCGCGTTTCCCGACGGCGGAGCGTACATCCCGCACCTTGTGGCTTCCTCGCGCGTGTGGGAAGCCGCCAAGACCATTAAACAGGGCGGCGGGTTCGGCGAGGAATACCGGATCGTACTCGATAGATATTTCGCGCGTCCCGATCTTCCTCCCGCGGTCCGGGCGCTGCGCCGCCGGGCATTGGCGCGCTCGGTGTATTTCCGCCAGGCGCGACTCTATTTTCAAGGCGGCGACGCACGCCAGGGTGTGGCGTGGCTGGCGCGGGCCGCCTGGATGGAAGGCTCGCCGCTGGAGGCGGCGCGAATGATCCGCATGGCGATCGATGCCTGGAGGCAGCGAGGATTGTATGCAATCTAGGCCGTCGTTCCTGCGCAGGCACTGGCCTTTCCTTTTGGCGGCGGTTGTCTGGCTGGCCTTGTTTGCGGTCACCCTGGCGCAAATCCTCGCGATCACCGGCGGACGCATCGTGTACGCATCGGACGATGTGTACATTCACATGGCCATTGCTAAAAATCTCGTCCTGCACGGGGTGTGGGGAGTGACGCCGTTTGGATTTACCTCCTGCGCCAGTTCGATCATTTGGCCGTTGGTGATCGCCTTCACCTATGTGCTGTTCGGGGTCAACGAATGGAGCCCGATCCTTTTGAATTTATTCCTGTCACTGGCGGTGCTGGCCGTCGTCTACCGCTTCCTGCGCGGACGCGGGCGGGGAGATCTGGTCTGTGCGGCGGTATTACTCGCGCTTGTACTTTGCCTTCCGATGACCGCAATTTCCTTCGACGGGATGGAGCACATTCTCCAGATTCTCGTTTTCGTCGTCTTCACCGAGCGGTTGTTCTTCGTCTTGAACCGGGAGCCGGGCGGATCATGGGATCTCTGGCTTCCGATCCTCGCCTGCGGTCTGACGCTCGTCCGTTACGAAGGGCTGTTCCTCGCCGGAGCGGCCGTGATTTTATTGGCCTGGAAGAAAAAATGGAAGCTGGGCGCGGCGGTGGTCCTGGCCGCGGCGCTCCCCGTGGCGGGCATGGCGGCGGTTTCCCTCGCGCACGGTTGGTATCCCATTCCGAATTCGGTGCTGATCAAGAGCGCGCCCTTCACCGACATCATTCCCGAAACGCCGATCCAGACTCTCACGCGGCCTTTCCGTTATCTTTCCGGGCGCGATTACATCCTCTCGCTGGTCGTGCTGTTGCTCCTCTCCTGGCTGGCAACCGCGCGTGAGGTGCCGCGCCGGGATCTCTTCCGGCGTCTGGCGCCCGGCGCATTTTTCCTGATGGTGGTTTTCGCCCATGGAACTCTGATCGATATGGAGTGGTTTTACCGGCACGCGGCCTATCTGTTGATGCTTGGAATCATCACAATCGAAATGACCTGGCCTGCGGGTGGATTACGATGGCGGTGGCCCGCCTCCGGCGCAGCCCGACTGGCAATCGGCGCCCTGGCGGTTTTCCTCGCGTATCCCTTTTACGCCCGGGCGTCAGGCGCGATCCTGGATACGCCGCTGGCGGCGCGAAATATTTATGAGATGCAATATCAGATGGCGCTCTTCCTGAACCGCTACTATCCGGACGGACCGGTCGCGGCCAACGACATCGGCGCGATTTCGTACTACAACGATTTTTCCCTCCTCGATCTGTACGGGCTGGCCTCGATGGACGTGGCGCGCGCGAAACTCGGCGGAACGTACGACACCGCGCTCATCGACCGTCTCACCCGGGAAAGCGGCGCGCAGGTTGTGATCGTCTACGATTACTGGTTCGACCGCTACGGGGGACTGCCGAAGGGCTGGGTCAAGGCGGGGGAATGGCACTTCACCGATTGCTACGTCTGCGGCGGGGATACGGTGTCGTTTTATGCGCCGTCCGCCGCGCAAGCCGACTCGATGCGAGCGCAATTGGACGCGTTCCGGGAAATGCTTCCGGCGCGAGTGAAATATCAGCGGATTACGGGCGGCGGCCTTACGGAGGATGCGAATGGCGGATAAACCGATCGGTTCGAAAGCGTCGCGGCTGCGTTCTTATTGGCCGCTTTGGACGGCGCTCGCGCTGTTCCTCTTCCTCCTGTTGATCTCCTTCGCCGGGCAGATCTCTTCGGGCCAATTGATTCTCCCTGAGGAGCCCGCGTATCAGCGTTTGATGGTTGCAAAAAATCTGGCTGCCCATTTCTCCTGGGCGATCAACCCGGGGGAATTCACCTCCGCGTTTGGCACGCTGCTTTGGCCGGTGGTGCTTGCGCCGTTTTTCTTTTTGCTCGGGGCTTCCACGCTTTGGCCGTGGGCGATCAATGCGGTCCTGTCGGTCCTCCTGATCGTCCTAGCCTACCGGGTCGTACGCGAGTGGATCACGTCTGCGGCGGCCCAGGCGGTGTTGCTCGCCCTGTTGATCGTCTCTTTACCACTTGGAGTACTTTCCGCTTCCGGAATAGAGCAGGTGCTTTTCCTACTCTTGCTGCTGATCTTCCTTGAATTGTGGGCGCGCCGCATGGAGGAGAGCAGCCGGGCCGGGATTCTTCCTTTGGCCGTGATCGCCGTCCTCTTGGCGTCCACCCGCTACGAAGGGATGCTTCTGGTTGCGCTGGCCGCATTCCTGCTTCTTCTTCGGCGGGATTTCCGCGCCGGACTGGTTGTCCCGATCGTCGCGGCCATTCCGCTCGCGATCTATGGATTGATCTCATGGCGCGCGGGCTGGTTGCCCGTCCCGGCTTCGGTCTATTTACGGCGCGCAGAATTGATCCCGGCGGATCTCTCGCAATTGCCGTCCATTCTTTTTCGGTCGGTGGATGTGCTCGGTGTACGCCCGGATATGCGATCCATCGTACTTCTGGTCACCCTGCTCCCCGCCTGGCTGGGTTTAACCGGCCGGCTCTCGGACGTCCGAGAGCGCACGTTCTTCGCGCCCTCGCTCGCGCTGCTGGCGGCGATCGCCCATCTCACCCTGATTGGGGACCGGGAGATCCGTTACGACGCATGGTTGATCCTGATTTGTGGCTGGGCGATTCTGCCCGCGCTGGGAAAAATCCTTCCGGAGGATTGGCAGACTTTTCGGAAGAACGTTGCGACTCTGGCCGCCGGCGGCGTGCTTGCCGTATTGTTGGGTTTTCCGCTGCTGAATCGCGGCGTGCAGGGCATGTTCCTCTTCGCGGATGCGATGAACGTGGAAAAGGGAATCTACCAATCCGCGGCGCGCTGGGCTACGC
>JBEKDW010000141.1:0-6646 GCA_050014155.1 Anaerolineales bacterium | reverse complement strand
GCCAGCGGGCAAGGTAATAGTTTAGCCGCTCGCGTGATACGCCGGTGGAATTGACGTATGCTCCCACCAATGCCGGTTCGGGGATGTCTTCCATCGCACCGGCGATCCGGCTGGGAGGTGCGTCTCCCGCCAGTCTATCGAGCGCATCGAGCGCCTGGCGCGCAACCAAGAGCAGTTCGGCATCACGGCGGGGAAAATTCAGCCGCGCGAGGACCCCTTCGAGCACGGGTTTCGGGTGGTCCAGGAGCCATGCATTCATCGGGGAAGGAAGGCTCCGTCCGTCGGAGGCAAGGGACCAAAACGGATCGGGGATAAAGGCGCGTGCTGCACCGACGTGCTCCGCGTGCAATGAACTCCATTCCAGCCCAGGAAAAATTCCACCGAGGACGTTTAATTCCCGCAGGCGCCCAAGCGCATCTCCGGGTGTGGGCTCGTCGAAGATCGCCTCCAATTCGTGTCGGATTCGATCGCCGCTCACCCGGTGGAGGAGCGGCAACGCCAAGGCGATCAGATCGCGCGTGCGCGGTTCGATCCGGAAACCCAACCGTTGCTCCAGGCGGACGGCCCGCAGGATCCGTGTCGGATCATCAATGAAGGAAATCGAATGCATCACCCGGATCTGTTTTTCCTCCAGGTCGCGCAACCCTCCCCAATAGTCATATACTTCGCCGAAGTGGGCCGTATTGAGCGAAAGCGCGAGCGTGTTGATCGTGAAATCGCGCCGGTGCAGATCGAGCTTGAGGTTGCCGCGTTCCACTTCCGGAAGTGCCGATGGATGCGCATAGAACTCGGCCCGGGCAGAGACCAAATCCAGCGATTCCGGCATCGAAGCGTCCCCAGCCGAAGGCAGACCAAGAGCCGCTGGATCCACCTCCCGTAGAAGCCACTTCGCGGTTCCAAAGCGTTCGTGGCTGCGAACGCGCCCGCCGTACTCGTCGGCCACGGCTCGCGCCAACGCGATCGCGTCGCCCTCCACAACCAGATCCAAATCAAAGGAAGGAATCTTCAGTAGAAGATCGCGAACCACACCGCCCACCAAGTAGAGGGGGATGTGCTGCCGGTCTGCCACGGCGGCAACCGCATGGAGCAGGGCGAGCCTCGACGCGGGGAATCCATGTTCGAGCCGGTCCTTCAGATTGAGACGTCCCGCGGAAGGGCCCGGCGCGAGCGCCTTAAGCAGGTCGGTCCGGGTGACAATTCCCACCACGCGATCTCCTTCGGGGGAGACCACAGGGATTTGACCCCATCCCCGATCCACCATCAACCGCTGCAAATGACTCACGGAATCTCCCAGTTGAACCGTCACCGATCCGCCTTCCATGACGCTTTCCACTTGGGCGTGCTGCATGCCATGCGCCAGCGCCCGATCCACCGCCCTGCGGGTGAGCAATCCGACAACTTTGCCGTCCCGCACAACCGGAAAACCTTCGTACCCATAGCGGGCCATCCGCTCCGCGGCATCGGCGATGATCAGATCGGCTTCCACGACCTTGGGCCGCGGCGAATAAATTTGCGCCACCTGCATCGGCGGAGTGATGCTCGCGGGAAGCGCGTCCAAGAGTTCCCGGCGGACATCGTCGAGCGTGCGGCCCCGGATCAGCGCGGCGGCGGCGCGGTTATGCCCGCCACCGCCGAAACGCGCGGCGATTTCCGAAACATCCAGATTGTCGGTGGCGGAACGCGCCACCAACTGGAGATGCGTGCCGAGATCCACAACAACGAACAGGCCATCGGGCTCGAACAGGTCCCGTAATTTATGCGCTATGGTGGAAATCTCTTCGACGCCGGCGTCAGCGACTGCTTGCGCCAGCACAATCCGTTGCCCCTGGATAACAAGTGACTCCACGCTTTCCAGCAGCCGGTTATAGAGTTCGCGCTGCCCTGTCGACAGTGGGCGGTTGAGGAATTCCGTCGTGAGCGCCAGACTGGCGTTTTGCTCCAGAAGCCAGGCTGCCGCCCGGACATCGCGCGGCGAGGTTCCGGCGTAGGAGAGCGAACCTGTATCCTCGTAAATCCCCAGGAGCATCAGGGTGGCCGCTTCCACCGTCAGCGGGTTGGAAAGAGTTTGCAGGGATTCGACCAGCAGGGTTGTCGCCGCGCCCACCATATCGATGGCGGAGGTCCATCCCGGCGCAAGCGGTTTGTGCAGCGGGTGGTGGTCTACCACGTGGATGCGCGTGGCCTCGCCCGCCCCGCGGACCGTCGGCATCGTCTGCGTATCGACCAATGTCACCCGGTCCACCCGGTCCCGCGGAAGATCCTCCATGGCGTCCAGGGGAAGATCCTCGCCGTAGAGCGTCAGGTAATCGCGCACGTTCCGGTTTATCCGATGCGGGATCACGGCGCGCGAAGACGGCTCCAGCAGGCGGGCGGCCAGCAGGGAGGCCATCGCGTCGAAATCGGCTTGATCGTGGGTAAGAATCAGATGCATGCGGTCCTTCCGGTTCGATTATACTTCCGGGAGAAATCCGCGGAGATGGATAACGGGAAAACGATGGAACCCGAAGAGCTGTGGGAACACCTGCTTTCGGAAAAGACTGCGCTGATCCTGCGCGCCTGGCAAACGATGAACGCTGAAGAACGGGCGGCCGTAAAACTTCATTTGCAGGCCATGTCCCGTGAAGCCGATTGGCATCCGAGTCAGCGCCATGCGGCCGCAGCCGCGCTGCATTGCATTGAGGAACTGGAAGAAAAATAACCCGCTGCATCGTGCGGTATGTTTTCCCTTTTCCGGATTGGCCGAATCCCGGCAAGGGGGAGAAAGCGAAACAGGATCCACCCGGGAGACGAACATGACGATCGAATTCCTCCGCGATATCGATACCTGGAGCCGCCTGGAATCGGAATGGAACGCCTTGCTCTCCCGCAGCGCGGCGAATTACCCCTTCCTCCGGTATGAATTTCAACGCGCCTGGTGGGAACATCTCGGGGGCGGGGAATGGCCGTCGGGGGAACTTCGAATCGCCACCTGGAGGGATGACGGCGTTCTGCGCGGGGTCGCCCCGCTCTTTCAGAGCACGCGCGAAGGGGAAATGCGATGGTATTTTATCGGCAGCATGGAAATATCCGACTACCTGGATGTGATCGTAGAAGGCGAACATCATTCCGCTTTTTGCACGGCTTTGCTCGACACGCTCGGATCTCTGCCGGATTCGGAATTTCGCGTATTGGATCTCTTTAATTTGCGCGCCGCCTCGCCCACCGCATCCATATTGGAAGCCGACGCCGGGCGCCGAGGGTGGAAGGTAGACCGCGAAACGCTCCAGATCTGTCCCGTTCTGGCCCTGCCGGAATCCTGGGAGGAATATCTCGCGGCGCTGGATAAAAAGGATCGCCATGAAATCCGTCGCAAGCTGCGCCGCAGCGAGGGTGCCGAAGAGCCGATGGAATTAAAACTCGCCGACGCCGGCGCGATGGAGGAATTTTTCTCCTTGATGGCAGCCGATAAAAATAAAGCCGGTTTCCTCACGCCGGCTATGCGCGATCAATTCCGGTCCATCGCCCGATCGATGGAAGCGGCGGGTATGCTCCAGCTTGCGTTTCTGCAAACGCAAGGGCGCAACGTTGCCGCATTTTTCAACTTCGATTACGGCAACCGAATCTGGGTCTACAATTCCGGTATGGATCCGCAATATGCCGCCTCCTCGCCCGGCTGGATCCTGCTGGCTTTACTGGTCCGGCGCGCCATCGAGCAGGGGCGGGAGACGTTCGATTTCATGCGCGGCAGCGAACCGTATAAATTCCAATGGGGCGGGGTGGGCGAACAAATTCACCGTTTGACGATTCGAAAAGATTGACCGTTGCAACATGCAATTTGATTATTATTGAACTCAATCCGTTTTTTGGAATGAAAACCGATATTCATTTTTAGATTGGAAGTTATTTTCGTTTATATTTCCGATAATACTTATTAATATTGCTTACAAAATTGATCAATTTGCTCTATCTCCGGTTGTGGATAACTGCCCAAAAAATGTGGAAAACCCGGGAAAAACAGCCGATTTTTGTAGAAAAAACTTGCTTTTTTGTGGATAAACCTTTGGAAAAATAAGTCTTTTTCGTGGAGAAATACTGGATAGATTGTGGATTACCCGGCCCGAATTAAAAAAATAGTTGCAGCCCATAATCCCGCTCCCACGGCGCATGCCGTGATCCAAAGGGCATAGGCGGCCAGCCGCTGGTCGGTTCTCCAGGCCCGCCATCCCAGAACCGCGTTCAAGAGCCACACCGCTCCCCCGGTGAGGGGCAGAATCAGCAACCTGGTCGGATTTCCCGGGCTGGACGGCAGGCCGGAAGGAACGAATCGAAACGGCTGATCCTGCGGCAAGCTCGATTGGAATGCCAATAAGAGAACGCCGAGCGAAATGATAAGGATCCATCCGCCAATCAGTGGTGCAAGCGCGGATCTCGTTTTTAGAATATCCAGAATGAATGGCGGGGGTTGATAGGATATCGGCTCGACCTTCTCGAGGCTTGCCCGAGCCGAAAGGTCGGCCACTTTCTGAGCGAAGCCGGCCGGATCCGAGGGGGAGATCGCCCATCGGCGGTGTTTCGAGATCAACAGCAGCAATGATCGTCCGCGGTCGGTGGCGATCCATTCCGCGGTTTTCTCCCCTTCAGCAGCCGCTTGTCCCTGCCAGGTTTCCAGCCAACCCGGACCGGCTTTCCGCAGGGCGTCGGAGATTCTTCCGCCGGAACGTATTTCCTCTATCTCCTCGAGCGGAATCACTTCCCTCCGCGATCCAAACCGGATATTCAACGCCCCCGCCGGGGTGATTCCATAATATGCGGTCAGGAGCAGATAGATGCGATACGCAGCCGCCGGGATCAGGATCGATACGGCTGCCAGGATCGTCAGCCCTGCGGCGGAAAGCATTCCGGAAGGAAACGCCAGCAGGAGATAAATGGAGATTCCCCCGAGGAGAATGCACAAGCCGGCCAGCAGAAGATGTCCGATCAACAAACGGCCGCGAACAACCGGAAAACGCAGCATCATGGAATGGGCAGCAAACGGGAATTTACCAGGCTACGGCCGGCCGGGGAAACCACACCCCGTCCGGATTTCGGCAAAAGACTGGATCGCCGAGAATAAGGCAACGCGCGTCTTTCGATCAACCTTTTAAAGGACCCGGATAGATCGGGACATTCCAGGCGCGGAACTTGGGTTCCATCCCGCGGACGATGCGGAAATACAGGTCGCGCAATTTACCGACAAACGGGCCCATCTTGCCGTCGGCAACAGGCCGCTTATCGACATTGGAAATGGCGCAAATCTGCACGCCGGTTCCACAGAAGAACGCCTCTTCCGCCAGGTAGACTTCCGTCCGATCGATTGGGCGTTCCACAACCGTCATTCCCAACTCCTCGCGTGCCAATTGGATTACTGTCCGACGGGTGATGCCTTCCAGGATGTTGTCGGTGACCGGCGGGGTGACCAGCACGCCCCCGCGCACCATGAAGAAGTTCTCCGCGCTGCCTTCGGAGATGTGCCCGTCGGCATTGAGCACGATTGCCTCCTCATAACCGGCGCGAATCGCGTCGGTTTTAATGAAGGCCGAATTGACGTAAGAACCGATGATCTTTCCCCGGGCAGGAATGCTGTTGTCGTCGATCCGGCGCCAGGAGGAAAACGTCGCCGAAGACCCCTCCTCGCTTTCGATGTACCGGCCCATGGGAATCGATACGATCGAGACGTCCGAATGCAGATCGTGAAGCCGTACCCCGATCTGTTCGTCCGGCACGAATGCCAACGGCCGGACGTAGGTATCCTCGCTGCGCGCTTCCTTTCGCAGCAATTCGACGGTGACTTCGGTTAATTGCTCGGGCGTATGCGGAAGCTCCATGCACAGCAGCCGGGCGGAATTAAGAAAGCGCTGGAAATGGTCCAGCGGACGAAAGAGGTATAGTTGCTTGTCCACCTCATTCCAATACGCTCTCAGCCCGCCGAAGACTCCGGTTCCATAATTTAACGTATGCGTTAGTACGCCGACTTTCGCTTGATCGTAGGGGACGATCCGTCCGCGGAAGTAGGCAAAATTTGGCAGCGTCATTTTTTCTTCCCTCCATATTATTCCGTGGGGCAGCCCGGGCGGAATGGCCCCCATTATATCCCGGCCTTGACGTCTTGATTTTCCCGGTCTACACTTGCCCCAACAGGCGCCCCCGTCTGTCCGCGAGGTGTGTTCCTCCCGGGCGGGCGGGGTTTTTCAAACCGGGCGATTTGCGGAGATTCGGAATGCTGTTTCACGGAGTTCGATAAAGGAATCAATGAATCATCTGGCGCGGTTTTTCGGTCGCAGACTATTCCTGGCCGCATCCTGCCTATGGCTGGCATCCTGCGCCATCGCCGGCCATCCACTGAAACGGGCGCGCATGGCCACGGCCGTTCCCAGCCCGACGATCACTCCTTTGTCGGCGCCTTTCCGCTCCACCGGGATCCTGCCCTCCCCGCCGGACGGGACACCCGTTCCGGTTTCCACCCCGGTTTGCTCCGAAGACGGGGGAATAGTAAAACCCGAGAGCCTTTCCAACACAGTATCCGGACAAACGCTTGGCTACTTCATTTACCTTCCGCCCTGCTACGAGTCCGACAGCCAAATCCGATATCCGGTCCTATTCCTTTTCCACGGATTGGGAAGAACCCCCG
>JBEKDW010000140.1:0-6708 GCA_050014155.1 Anaerolineales bacterium | reverse complement strand
GCTCTAGAATTACATAATTCTATCAGAATGGCAAGGGCTAAATGGCAAGGAATTTCTCATCAGCCACTTAGCCCTTGCATATTTTTCTATTGCTGACCTATTAGATACTTGAGCACGTCAACAAATAGAGTTTGGTTCCGCTTTAGCGAACCTGCTTTTTTACTAATGGAGCGATGGCATCGATATTGTCTTTGCTGATAAAGCCCGCGCCAGTATTGATCAGCAAACCGGAGAAACCGTACTTATGAGTGAGACAAATCTGCAGAACGCCAAAGTAGCCTTGCAGATATTGCTGCTGGTCGATCACCAGCTGAAGCCAGCCGCTCTGGATCGCCGTGATGGCGTTCCCGGAGATATCGAAGCCGGCGGCGTAGACATCGCCCGGCTTCTTGCCCGCGGCTTGCAGGAAGGTTTGAACGGTCCCCGTCAGGTTGCCGTGGTCGGTCACCATCAGCTTGATATCCGGATTGGCCGACATGATTCCGGTGAAGACCGGCACGCCGGCGGACGCATCTGCATTGGTTTTGGCGTCGATTTCCAGATAGATCACTTTCAGCCCGGCCTTTTCCAAGGCATCTTTAACGCCCTTGGTCCGTTCACCACGACCAGCCTGAGACAGCAGGCCCCATAGGAAGGCCTTATCGCCCGCCTTTACGCCGGAGCGCAGGACGGCTTCCTGACCAAGAGCATAGCCCGCCTGGTAGAGGATAGCGCCAGCGTAGCCGAAACCTTTGGATTGATATTTTGCCTGCGCCAGCGGCAGCTGCGTATTCATGCTGGTCACAATAATGCCCTGGGACTCGGCCTGATCGATAAGGGGATCAAACGCCGTATCGCCGGGGTGGCCCATGATGGCGATGCCATCCGGCTTGGTGGCCATGGCCTGTTGGAACTGGGTGATCATCTTGGCCGGATCCCAATCGGACCATAGGTATTGGACAGTTGCGCCCGTGTCTTTAGCGGCAGCAACGGCGCCGTTATAGACGACGGTTTCAAAACCACCACCGGCTGATCCGCCGGGGAAGAAGACGATATTCGTGCCGGAGCACCAATTCGTCCCGGCTGCGGGAACGGCGCCTTGGGTGTTGGTTGGGAGAGCGGCAACTGGACCGGATGTGTCTGTGGCGGGAGCCGCAGTTGTCGGGACTTGCGCGGTTGTCGGGACTTGCGCGGTTGCCGTGGCACAGGCCACCAGCAGCAGGCTTGCCAACGCGATCACAAAAGCGATGCGACCGAATTTCCTTAACATTTCGCCTCCTTTTAATTAATTCGTGCGACGGTGGAACATGGAACAAAGTGTTCGATGGATCAGAATGTTTGGAAACCTCCGAGTGGCTCACCTCCTTTCGCCCCGATCTTCGACGAATAGTCCAGCCATCCTCCGGAAGGGGTCTCCCCACAATTTAGGGAACTCGCCCGAAAAACATCTCCCGGTTTTCGCTTCGCGGTTGTTTTTCCGTTTTTATTCGAAGGGGAAGGGGTTTCACTCCAGCGATTCCCTCTGGCGGAATAAACCGCACTTCAGGTAATAGCCGATGAATGTCGTAGTCGCCGGCAACCGAATGCGCCAATGATTCAGCAGTAGTTCCCGGCCGACCGGCGATTGCCTCCTCGAGTAGCAGGCAAATCGCGTCCTGTGTGGAATATGAACTTTATTCACAGGGTTGTCGATATTGCAAGCCACCTAAAAATCCGACGTATTCTACTTATAGTAACGATAACACAGAGTCCTTTCCATGTCTATTATCGTTTGAAATCTAGGAGTTTAATCATTATTATCAGGGATTCATTTTAAGGCCAGTCGATTTCCCCTTAAATGAAGATGAATAACCCTTAATCCTAAAGGGGGAAACCCCCGTATCTGGTGGAATTTTTGTAAATATAGTGTAATGAACCTATGTTCGAGATTCTTCTTGCGGACGATCATGCCGTAGTTCGTGCCGGACTGCGAGAGGCGCTGGAAAACATCCCGCAGATTGAAATTGTCGGCGAGGTTGGAGATGGAACCGCGCTGGAGGAATCCCTGGCTCGCCTCCAGCCGGATTTATTGGTTGTTGATGTAGCCATGCCGGAATTTGAGCCGATCGCGGCGGTCCAGCGGATAAAAATCCGGTACCCGGAACTGAAAATTCTGGTGGTGAGCGCTTACGATGACGAAGCCTACGTGGTGGGTTTGCTGGGTTCGGGCGTGGACGGCTACCATCTTAAAGACCAGCCGCTTTCGGATCTGGAGCTGGCTGTCCAGCGGGTGCTTTCCGGGGAACGTTGGATCTCCAGCCCATTAATAGACCGGATTGTTCATCATCGCCCCGTGTTTCACACACCCACCCTCCCCGCCCTCACCCACCGTCAACGGGACTTGCTGCGGATGCTCACGCAGGGATGCGATAATCGGAAAATTTCCCAGATCATGGAACTCAGTATAAAGACCGTGGAGAATCATCTTACCGGCCTGTACCGGGTGCTGGAAGTGAATAGCCGATTGGAAGCAGTAAACTACGCCGGCCACCACCCGGAGATTCTTGGCGTCTCCGGGCATGAAGTGGCGGAACCGGTGCCTTGCTCGGAAACGGCAATCAATATCTTGGTTGTGGATGACAGCATCCGCTACCGTCAACAACTCTGCCGATTGATTGGGAAAACGTACCCCTCTTCCTGCTTGTATGAAGCGGAGGATATCGCGGAGGCCATCCGTTTGGCCGAGCGCATTCATCCGCAGTTGGCGCTCGTGGATGTTGTGTTGAGGGATGAAGATGGAATCCAATGCGTTCGCCGTGTGAAAACCGTTTCACCGTCCACCCGCATGGTGCTCATCAGCGCCTATCCCGACCGTGAGTTCCGCCGGATTGGATTGGAGGCTGGCGCTATTGCCTTGCTGGATAAAAAGGATCTGGATGCCGCCGCCGTGCGGCAAGTGTTGGAAGACACGTTGGGGTAGGCAATCATACTGGTTTAACCGCCGCAAAAATGCCCGTCGCATCGCTCCGGATAAATCCATCCGGGTTCATCCTCGGAAGACATCTCCCGAAGGATGTTTTAATTTCCGGCCTGGTGGGATTCTTCATTTAAGATAACTTACATCACGTGGGAAAGGAGCGGGGGATTTTCCGAACTCCCGATAAATTACACGTTGCTCCGCCCGGGCGCAAAGACGCGGATCGCCGCCTCGCCGTTGACCGGGCATTTAAATTCGCAGGTCCCGCAGCCGATGCAGCGTGTGCGGTCCACCACCGGCGCGCCGCCGGAAAATTCCGAGCGGTCCACGGTGATCGCTTTCTCCGGAAGCGGACACATCTCCTCGCACACCAGGCACGTCTGATGATCGGACCAGGCGATGCAGCGGTTTTTGTCGACGAAGGCGAGTCCCATCACCTGCGTCTGCTTGACGTCCAGCGGCAGCGACGGGATGGCTTCGACGGGGCACACCTGGCCGCAGAGGTTGCAGGTGTACTGGCAGAATCCGGCCCGCGGGATGATCACGGGAGTCCAAAACCCCTCGACGCCGGCTTGATCGACCGATGGGTGCAGCGCGCCGGTCGGGCAGATGCGGATGCATTCCCCGCAACGGACGCATTTGGAAAGCAGATCGTTTTCCCTGGCGCCCGGCGGGCGGAGCAGGTGCGGAAGATCGCGGCGCAGGAATTGATCGGTGTGCAGCAGCGCCACGCCGCCGATGGCGGCTCCGATGGCCGCAAGCGCCTGCCGCCGCCCGGGATCGTAGGTGTTCCATCCGGCGGGATGCAAGTGGGCGGGGAAGGATTGGCCGCTGCGCGGGCAGACCGACACGCAATCCAGACACAGCGTGCATTCCGCCGGGTCGCTGGCGAAATTCTTGTCCGGCCGGATTGTTCCGGTCGGGCAGACGCGCGCGCAGGCGCCGCAGTTGTTGCATTCGGTGGAGGAGGCCTCGCGCCGGAAGATGGCGACCTTGCTGATCAGTCCGAGCATCGAGCCGAGCGGGCAAAGATAGCGGCACCAGAAACGGGGAGCAAAGTAGTTCAACGCGATGATGCCGGTGAAGAACGCGGCGATCAGCACGCCGCCCACGGTAAAAGCGGGGTCGGCCGGAAGCAGCACCGGCCGCAGGATCGGATCAAGCGTTGAAACCGCTGGCTGCAATGCGGGCACACCGTAGGCCGCGGTTTCCACGGCGGTGACGATGCGGTCGAGCGCCGGGTAAATAGCCTCGGTGAGCGTGCGAATTACAATCGTGATCGGATCGAGGAAGATCAGCCATAGGCTTCCCAGGAGGGCGGACGACAGGATCGTTATTAAAAGGAAGTGCTTGATCCCGCGCGCCCCTTCCGGAACCGACGGCTGCTTGCTTTTCCACCGCCCCGGATGGAAGAGATCCAGTGTGGTTCCAAGCGGGCAGATCCAGCCGCACCACGCCCGGCCGAAGACGAGGGTGAGCGCGACCGTAAGCAGCGCTAGCGCCGACCCCACCATGAGCGTCTTAGCCGAGAGCAAGTTGGTCAGCCCCAATAATGGATCGAGCTGCGGGAAGGAATTAGCGACTGCCGGAGAAATGCCGCCGCGGACGGTGCGCAGGAAAAGGAAGAGGAAGACTGCCAGCACGATCCCCTGAATGGCGCTGCGCAGAATGCGCCAGTAGCGGTCCCTCCAATGGGAAAGCGCGCGCGGCTTCTCAGCCAACGGAGATCTCCTCGATCTTGAGGTTCTCCAGATCGTTGCGCCCGATGCCCGCATCGGCGCCGTACTTGACGTTGAGCAACCGGTTCGGATCGGTCCAGCCGAAAAGGCGGGTGGTATAGGCATCGGCGGCCACCACGTCGTGGGTGGCGATCACCGTATCGAGTTTTTGAACGTCGTTGAGGCTGCCGCCGGTGGGACCGTTCGCAACCAGAATGCGCACGGCGTCGACCACCGTCAATGTCGGGCGCAGGAAGGCGGCGAGGTCGACCAGTTTGTGCTGGATCGAGGCATGGACCTCGGGGCGGTCCCGGAGCGTGCCAAGCTGGTTTTTCATCCCGAGGGTCAAACCCGTCAGGTTGTGGTGCTTGGCGATCGGCACGTTGATCAGGACGTCGGCGTTCAGCACTTCAGCGTATACGCGGGTTTGCTTCAGCCATTCCGCGCCGGGAAGATTCACCGCGGTGAACTTCATCGATGCGACGTATTCCACCTCGCCGCCGGCCGCGGACACCTGTTGCGCGATTCCACTCGAAGCGAACGCATCTTCCGAACTGCCGGTGGTGGGATTATCGAACACCAGAACGCGTGAAGCGCCGGCTTCCTTGCATAGCTTGACCAGCGCGCCGACCACCCACGGATTGGTGGTGACGGCATACTCGTATGACCGGCCGGAGATGCACAGGTTGGGCTTGATCAAGACCTTCGCCCCTTTGGCGATGAATCGCTCGATACCGCCGATCGCTCCAACCGCCGCGCGAGTCAGCGCTTCCGGATCGTCGCCACCGCGGGCGACGGCCAGATACGTTGAACCCGGAAGCGGCGTGGGCGCGGCCATTCTGGTTCTTACGGATGGGGATGCGGACGCGCCGCACGCGCTGAGGACCTGGGCCGCGGCTGCGGATCCGGCGCCAAGCGCCAGCATGCGAAGAAATTCTCGCCGTGTGAGTTGTTTCATCGATCGCTCCTGATTAAAATCATTAGGCCATATTCTATCCAAATTGTCCATGCCGGAAAAAATTGAGACTATTATTTACAGGATTCAAATTATGGAAGGATGAAATTGAAGATCCCACCTAACCCCCCACCCCATTATTTTCCCAATATGCAATAAAAAAAAATGGAACCCCTCCCCCCTTCCCTTAAGGGAAGGGGGGAGGGGTAGGGGCAGGTGGTTAGGTTCGCAAAATGAAAAATCGAAGGAATGTGAGAGATGTCGGAAATTCGATTTTATCCGACGTTGACTTCCGCAATCTTCAGGTTCTCCAAATCGCTGCGGCCCAATCCCCATGCGGCGCCGTACTTGATATAGCCGAGGCGATTCGGATCCGTCCAGCCGAAAAGTTTCGTGGCGTAGGCATCCGCGGCTACGACGTCGGCGGAAGCGATCACCGTGTCCATTTCTTTCACGTCGCTCAGGCTTCCGCCCTGCGGGCCGTTGGCGAGCAGGATGCGCACGGCGTCGACCACGGTCAATTTCGGCCGGAGGTAAACCGCCAGGTCCGCGATGCGCCGATGGATGTCGTCGTGGATCGCGTTGCGGTCAACGACTGTGCCCATCAGGTTTTTCATCCCCAGCGTCAGCCCGGTGGTGCTGTGGTGTTTGGCGATCGGCACGTCAATGACCACGTCGGCATGGAGCACTTCGCTGTAGAAAGCGGCCGACTTCAGGCTTTGACCGCTGGGCATGTCGGTGAGCACGAATTTATTGAAGTCGACGTATTCCATCACCCCGCCGGCCGCGGCCACCTGATCGGCGATGCCGCTATCGGCGGCGGCCTCGGTGGACGGCCCGCCGAAGGGATAATCATAGACGAGCACTTTTGCGGCGCCCGCTTCCAGACACATTTTCACGAGCGTTCCCACCACCCAGGGATTGGTAGTGGCGGCGTAGGTGTACTTGCGGTTTGGCACGCAATAGTTGGGCTTGACGAGAACGTTCGCTCCCTGTGGAACGAACCGCCCGATGCCGCCAATTGCGGCAATCGCGGCGCGAGTCAGTGCTTCCGGATCGTCTCCTCCGCGGGCGACGGCGAGGTAGGCCGGCGCGGCCGT
>JBEKDW010000139.1:0-6721 GCA_050014155.1 Anaerolineales bacterium | reverse complement strand
GGCGCAGGCGGCCGGGGCAAAGGTGGTCGGGATCGGCGCACTGATTGAAAAGACATTCGACGGAGGAAGGGAACTTCTTAAAAGCGTCGAAGTTCCGATCGAAGCCCTCGCGGTCATTACCGACATGCAGGAAGGGAAGATTATCTTTGCGCCCTAAAGATATCGGCGAAATCCAGCCCCCCTCTTGTCCCCCCATTTTTCGAAGAAAAGTGGGGGGACAGTGATTTTCAGGGGGGAGGGGAGTGATGGAAAGTAGAATATCCGTACGATGCAACGCAAAACGGAATAGAGACGTCCTCATGGATTCCATCGCCGTCCTCGATTTTGGCTCCCAATATTCGCAACTCATAGCCCGCCGCGTGCGGGAAGCGCAGGTGTATTGCGAACTGTTCCCCTTCGATGCACCGGAGGAGAAAGTTCTGGCGATGCATCCGAAGGCGTTCATCCTTTCGGGCGGTCCGAACAGCGTCTACGACCCGGGCGCTCCCGACCTGCCGGATTATGTGGTCCGAAGCGGGAAGCCGGTGTTGGGCATCTGCTACGGGATGCACTTGCTGGCCCGCTCGCTTGGCGGACACGTGGCAGCTTCTCCTCAGCGCGAATACGGCCGGGCGGAAGTCCGTCCGAATTCCACAGCCTCGATCCTTCCCCGCGCGGCGTTTCAAGCCTGGATGAGCCACGGCGATACGGTCGACCGCATGCCGGAAGGTTTCCGCCCCACGGCCACCTCGGATAATTGCCCGGTGGCGGCGATGGAGGATCCGGCGCGTAAACTCTTCGCCCTACAATTCCATCCGGAGGTGAAGCACACCGAGCACGGCATCGAAATTCTGGCGGCGTTTCTCCGCGCGGCGGAAATCCGGCCCGAGTGGACTCCCGGGTCGGTGGTCGAGGAGAGCATCGTCGAGATCCGGCGCCGGGTGGGGGCGTCCCCGGTGGTGGCCGGCGTCAGCGGTGGCGTGGATTCGACCGTCGCGGCGGCGCTGGTGCACCGGGCTGTCGGATCCCAGCTCACCTGCATATTCGTCGACAACGGCTTGTTGCGGGTCGGCGAACCGGAGATCGTGGTCGATACGTTCCGCAAGACCCTGGGCGCCAAATTGATCGCGGTGAACGCCGCGGAAGAATTTCTCGAGGCCCTGGCGGGAGTGACCGAGCCGGAAAAGAAGAGAAAAATCATCGGAGAGAAGTTCATCCGCATTTTCGAACGGGAAGCCCGGCGGATCGCGGGAAAACCGGGAGATCAGGCCCGCTTCCTGGTGCAGGGTACGATCTACCCGGATGTGGTCGAGAGCCGCGGGCCGGAACGGAAAACCGCCGACAAGATCAAGACCCATCACAATGTCGGCGGACTGCCCGAAGACCTCGGCTTCGAGCTGGTGGAACCGTTGCGCTTCCTTTTTAAAGACGAGGTTCGCAAGGTGGGCTTGGAGCTTGGCCTGCCGGAAGCCCTGGTTTGGCGGCAACCCTTCCCCGGTCCGGGGCTCGCTGTGCGCTGTTTGGGGGAAGTCACCTGGAACCGGCTGGAAATCCTCCGGGGCGCGGATAAAATCCTCACCGACGAACTGGGGAATGCGGGCATGCTCCGCGGGGATACCGCCCAGGCGTTTGCGGTGCTGCTTCCCGTCCGGTCGGTGGGTGTGATGGGGGACGGGCGCACGTACCAGGAAGTATGCGCCCTGCGCGCGGTGACCACTGAGGATTTCATGACGGCCGATTGGGCCCGCCTGCCGCACGAGCTTCTGGCGCGCGTTTCCAGCCGGATCGTCAACGAGGTAAAAGGAATCAACCGGGTGGTCTATGACATCACCAGCAAGCCCCCCGCCACCATCGAGTGGGAATGACGGCGTGAAAATGGAAACAGGCCGGGCGGCGTTGGATCCGATCGGATTAATTCGAAGCAGCCTGCGGATCGCCCTGCGCACACCGCAATTGTGGGTGCTGACGCTGCTGCTTTATTGCGCGCTGCTTCCGGCGTTCCTTCTGGCGGGCGGTTTCGGGGCAGCCACCGCGTTCCTGACGATCCCGTCGCAGGGCTCAGGGACAGGCGCCATTCTTTCCCCTCTGCAACGTCTGTCCGCCGGCGGATGGATCGCCTATATCCTCGTTACGCTGATCATTCTCACCGCAACCACGCTGTTTTCCTGGGCAATCCAGGCGGCCATGATCCGCGCTTCGGATGCGGCGGCCGAGGGCCAAGCCGTCTCGATCCGCGCATCTCTGCAATTGGGAAAACAGCGTTGGCAAAGCCTGGTCAAACTCGCGCTCACGTTCGGTCTGATCATACAGGCGCTGGGCATCCTACCGCTCGTGCTGGTGATTGCGTTTGCCGATTCCGGAGTGGGACGGGCGGGCATGCTATCGCTGGTGCAGACGGTGTTGCTGCCCGTCAATACCGTGCTGGGGATATTCCTGTTCCTTCTGACGATGTCGATCGCGCTCGAAGACGTCCGCCCGCGCGCGGCGATGCAACGGGTATGGAAATTAATCCGGGGCAGCTGGTGGGGATTTTTACTGGCCTATCTCCTGCAGGGGATCCTTGCCCTGGCATTCATAATTCCCTTTGCGTTTCTCCTCACTGTCGCCATCTTCCTGTTCCTCTCGGGTTGGTTTCTCCAATCGTCCCTGGAATACGTGATTGGAGGAGCGGTCTGCGTTTTTTCCTCGCCGGTCGGGCTGGCATTTCTTACGTTTATCATGGTTTTCAGCACGGTTTTTTTCACCCAAATTTACCGGGCGGCATCCAAGCCGGATTAAAAGAACGTTACGACCTCGGGAAGCGAAATCTCGTATATTATAGAAGCGGACCCCATCCCTTACCCTTCCCTATTATGGGGAGGGAGCGGGGGGAGGGGTTGGCCAGCCAGATTTGACTAAGAGAGGTTCCCATGTCGATCAATTACTCTTCCATTCTTTCCAGGGCCTGGACGATTGCCTGGAAATACAAAGTGCTATGGGTTTTCGGTTTTCTGGCGATGTTGGGAGGCGGGGGCGCCGGTTGGAACGGTGGGAGTAATTTCCGGTACTCCTACAATTACGGCTCCAACGATATAAATAATTCCAACCTTCCGCCGGCGTGGAAGTCTTTCTTTAATCAACTTTCCCAGATCAATATTAATACATGGATCGACATCGCCGTCGGGGTCTTGTGCTGCCTGTTCCTCCTCGCGGTGATCCTTTGGGTCCTGTCGGTCATTGGACGCGGCGGACTGATCGGCGGAATCGTCAAGGCGGATGCCGCCGGCAGCATTACCTTCCGGGAAGCCTGGGGAATGGGACTGCGATCCTTCTGGCGGCTGCTGGCGCTCCGATTACTGAATATCGCGATGGGAATTGCCGTTGCGATCGTCCTGTTCCTGCCCGGAGCGATCCTCGGCGTGCTTACCTGCGGTATTGGATTCATCCCGCTCTGTTGCGGAGCGATCATCATCGGGGCGGGGTTGCGCCTCTGGTTCCTCCTGATGGATTACGCCGTGGTGGTGGAGAATCATAGAGTGGGGGAGGCGATCGGGCGGGCATGGAACATCCTTCGCGACCACGTCGGACCGGCGGTCATTCTCTATCTCATTCTTTGGGCGGTTTCCCTGGGCGTGGGCTTTGTCCTGCTGATCCTTTTTGCCCCGGCTGGCGTGCTGATCTTCCTCAGCGTCCTGCCGCTGATCTCCCAGACCGGCACCCTCAATGTTGCCTTGCTGGTGATCGGCCTGATCCTGCTTGTGTTTTTCGTACTGGTTTCCGTGGTGGTCAACACGATCTACACGGTTTGGGAAGCCGGTGTATGGACCTTCGCCTATCAGGCCTTTATCGGGCCGCAACAACTGGCAGTAATCACGGCAGCGAATCCGCCGCCGGCGCCCGTGTCGACGCTATAACTTCAACTTTCTCACGCCCCCGGAAATCTCCGCCGTATTCGTCCGTCCTCTTGTTGGAATGGGCGGAGAGGAACTGCATTAAAAGATAACCATGCGCCCCATGAAGTTCCACCGCATCAAATCCTGCAATTTTCGCTCGAAGAGCGGCGGCACCGAACGCGACAATCGTCTCTTTGACCTCGTCCGGGGTCATTTCGCGGGGTGTTCCGATAATCCCGAAAATATAGCTCGGCACGGCGGAAGGAGCGATCGCGGTCTTGCGCCTGGTCTGAAACAGGCTCTCGCGGCCGCAATGGTGAAGTTGGATGGCGACCTTGCTCCCCCGCTCATGCACCACCTCCACGAGTTTGCCTAACCCCGGGATGAATCTGTCATCCCATATCCCCAGGCACTTTGGCGAAACGGAGCCCAGCGGGTGCACTTCCGTAATCTCGGTGATGATAAGACCTGCACCGCTCCTGACTCGACGCCGCATGTAGGCCAGGTTTGCTTCGCTTACCGTGCTGTCGTCATTCCCGAGCTCCGTCCCCATGGGCGGCATGACAACCCGGTTGGGAACTTCCATCCTTCTGACCATAAAGGGCGTTAACAAGTGATCAAGTTTTTTCACAGATAGTCTCTCCTATCCTCTCAAAACAGATGGAAAATTTATCTTTCAAAACCGCTCGGAATAAGGAAACGCATTTGAGAGGCGAACCAAGTGATCCGGGGTTTCGCGTTCCTGTGGACCCCCGATCATAAGCTCGGGTTTGAGAAAGCGGATAGGCTTTGGTGCCTCATAAGCCCACTTCTCCTGCCTGCACCGCCTCCTCTCGAAGAATGGCTCCATGGGTACAAATATCAGCGCAAACCCCACATCCGGCACAGATCACCTCATCGATTTGAGATTTTTTCTTTCCTTTATCCCAAATCAGACCCGGACATCGGAAAATCCGGGTGCACAGGCGGTTACAGCCACATTCTTCGCCTCTGCACCGAGATTCATCCACCTTCATCGTAAATTGCTTCTTAGCCTTTTTTTCAGGACTCAGGGCGCATATCTGCCGGAGGATGAGAACTTTGACCCCTTCCTGCTCCAGGAGACGGTTGAGTGTCCCCCTTGTCTCTTCGATATCAAAGGGGTCCCGGGTTTCCACCACTTTCGCGCCGATGGCCTCACAGATTCTGGCGATGTCCACACTCGGGACTTCCTGCCCCATGGCGTCAACCGTCAGGCCCGGGTGGGGCTGGAATCCCGTCATGGCCGTGCCGCAGTTGTCCAGTACCACAAACATCACGTTGGCCCGGTGGTGGACGGCGTTCACCAGGGCCGGCATGGCGGCATGAAAAAACGTGGAATCGCCGCACACGGCCAGGGCCGGTTGGTCCATCCCAAAACCCCCCAGCTTGCCGAATCCACAGGCCAAACCGATCCCCGACCCCATGGCATGGGTGATCTTAATCGTGCTGAACCCCGCGGGTAAAACGGCTATGCCGTAACACCCGATGTCTCCGCAGACGAATCCCTTGCGGTTATCCAGTTGCAGGGCCTTATGAATGGACCAGAAGGAAGCGCGGTGGGGGCACCCCGGGCAGAAGGTGAGTTCCCGGCCGATGGCCATGGAACCGGCGGCTTCTCGAGAGACCTTTTCGTATTCCGGCTCCATCGGGACATAGGGGACATCCATAACCCTGGAAAGGGCAGAGACGACCAGGTCTGGGTTGAGCTCGCCGGTCATGGGAAGGGTCCCGTCATTTTTCCCGTAAAAGGTTTTTACCCCGATCTCTCCCGCAAGCTCCATTGCCAGAACCTTCACATTCTCTTCCAGAAAAGGAATGACCTCCTCCACAATCAGGATCCTGTTGGTCGTGGAGAGGTGTCTTTTTACCAGCTTCGGTGGCAAAGGCCAGGTAGTGCCCAGTTTGAGTAGGCCGACCCTCTCTTTCAGTCCCAGCAGATGAATGGCCTCCCGGCAGTACAGGTTGCAGGCACTGCTGGTGACGATGAGTAACTCCGGTCTCTCGGGCCCCTGATAGGTATTGAATGGGCTCTCCTCAAAGATTGCCCGAACCTTCATCAGTTTCTGGTGCTGGATGTTATGGCGATAGGCCACGGGGTGCGACATCACGATCCCCGTTTCCGGATCCAAAAGAGGTCCGTGGAACTTAAACTCGGCCTTGACCTTTTTATCGGGCAACCCCCCGAACCAGACATTTCCGCTGGCATGGGACATCCGGGTGACGGAGCGCAACATGACGATGTTTTTGATCTCCTCCGAGAGCTCGAAGGCCCACTTGGTCATATCCTTCGCTTCCTGGAAATCCCCCGGCTCCAAAAGAGGAATTTCTATCATGCGCGCGAAATGACGGGATTCTCCTTCGTTCGCGCTGGATAGGGCCCCCGGGTCATCGCAGCTGACCAAAACCATTCCGCCACGGGTTCCGGAACCGGCCAGATGGAGGAGAAAATCGGAAGCGACATTTACTCCGTTCTGCTTCATGGGGCACAGGGAGCGAAGTCCGGAGAAAGAAGCTGCGGCAGCTACTTCGAGTGAGATTTTTTCGTTGGCCGACCATTCCACGTAAAGGTTGCGTTCCTTCGCCACCCGGGATAGATTCTCGATAATTTCAGAAGAGGGGGTACCCGGATACCCTGCGGCAACGTTGACGCCTGCCTCCAGCGCACCGCGGGCGATGGCTTCGTTCCCCATCAGCACGGCCCGCAATCCTTCCTTGCTCTCGATCAGTTTCGACATTTTGACCTCCGTTCAACTATGCAAGGCGCCTGACGAGGTTGTCCAGAAGCAGGATCCTTGGAAGCCAGGTAGAACAGGTTTTGCGCATCCCGGCTTCTGAGGATCAGGTTCTTT
>JBEKDW010000138.1:0-11145 GCA_050014155.1 Anaerolineales bacterium | reverse complement strand
GGCGATGTGCGCAACCGCCTTGATCGCCGTCGGTCTCAAACGGGTAATCGGCCGCAGGCGGCCCGAAGGAGAATGGGGGCTGATCTACCGTTCGACCGATCCGCACTCGTTCCCCTCGGGGCACGCGGCGCGGCTAACGATGCTGGCCGTGTTCTCCCTGGGATTCGGGCCGGCGTGGTTTTGCGCGCTGCTCTTTCTCTGGGCGCCGGCGGTGGCCTTGGCGCGCGTGGCGATGGGCGTGCATTATTTTTCCGATATGATCGGCGGCGCGGTGTTGGGGATTTTTTTCGGCATCGTGTTTTTGTTGATATTATGACCGCACTATTTGCAACGAGGGCACCGTGACGCGGCGTCCCTACAAAAACCATTCCTATGCGGGTCGGCGCTGCAATCCGGGGGTGATTACATTTGTAATGAGGGCGCCGCGTCACGGCGCCCCTACAAAAACCATCCAACTGCGGGTGAAGGGCGATGCACGCATCGCTCCTACAAAATCATAATGGATGAAAAATCGATTCATACATTGGAACTGGAACAGGTGCTGGAACGGCTGGCGCGGCATACGTCATTTTCCGCCGGGCGGGAACGAATCCTCGCTTTGCGTCCCGGAGCGGACATCGAGACGGCCAACCGCCTCTTGAATGAAACCACCCAGGCCCGCTCGCTGCTCGCCCGCCACTCCGACGCTTCGATCGGCGGCGCCCGTGACGTCCGTCCTTTAGCCGAGGACGCCGCGCGTGGGATCACGCTGCTTCCGGAAGCGTTCCTTGCGATCCGCTCCACCCTGCAATCCGCCCGCTCCATCCGGCGATCGTTTTCCCGCATCGCCGAGGAGATTCCGGATCTGGCGCGAATCGCCGGCCGGATGGACGACGGGGGCGGCCTGATCGACGCCATCGGCCGGGTGATGAACGACGAGGGCGTGGTCCTCGACGGCGCTTCGCCCAAACTCGCGGCGTTGCGCGCCGAAGTGCGCCTTACCCAGGACCGGTTGCTTTCGCGGATGCAGCGGATCCTCGCCGAGCACGGCGCCCAATTGCAAGAACCGATCATCACCCAGCGCGACGGACGCTATGTGATCCCGCTCCGCGCCGAGTTCAAGAACCGGGTGCGCGGGATCGTCCACGACCAATCCTCCTCCGGCGCCACGCTATTCGTGGAGCCGCTGGCGGTGGTGGAACTCGGCAACCGCTGGCGCGAGGCGGTGCTCGAAGAGCAGGAGGAGATCCGGCGCATCCTCGCCGAACTCTCCGCCACGGTCGGGGAGCAGCGCGAATCCCTGCGTCAGACGGTGGACGCGCTGGCGGATTTCGACGCCGCGATGGCGCGGGCGCGCTACGCGGATGAACTAACCGCCGAACGGGCCGAGCTGGTGGAAATTCCCGATGTTCCCGGGGGGGAATTCTCCCCGCTGCTCCTCTATTCCGCGCGGCACCCGCTTCTGGATCCCGCCCAAGTTGTGCCGATCGACATCGCCCTCCGGCCGGGGGTGAAGGCGCTGGTAATCACCGGCCCCAACACCGGCGGCAAGACGGTGGCGCTCAAGACCGCCGGACTCCTGGCCCTGATGACCCGCTGCGGGATGCACATCCCTGCCGGACCGGGTTCCCAGACGGCTTTTTTCGATTCGATTTACGCCGACATCGGCGACGAGCAATCGATCGAGCAATCGCTATCCACTTTCTCGGCGCACGTCGGGCAGATAATCCGCATCCTCGCTTCGGCCACGCCGAAGTCGCTGGTGATCCTCGATGAGCTCGGCGCCGGAACTGATCCGCAGGAAGGCTCGGGGCTGGCGCGCGCCATTCTCGCCGCACTGTTGCGGCGCGGGATCCCGACCCTCGTGGCGACGCACTATCCCGAGCTCAAAGCGTTCGCCTACAACACACCGGGCGCGGAAAATGCTTCGATGGAATTCGATCTGCGTACGCTGCAACCCACTTACCGCCTGGTGCTGGGACTTCCCGGCCGTTCGAACGCGCTGGCGATCGCCCACCGGCTCGGGTTGAACGATGAAATCCTCGCCGAAGCCCGTTCGATGGTAGACGCGGGCGACCTCGAAGCCGACCGCTTGCTGGAAAAAATCCAGCGCGAGCGGGAAACGGCTCGCCGCCAGCGCGCCGACGCCGAGAAACTCAACGCGCGTGCGCTGGAGCGCGAACGGACGCTGGCCCATCGGCTCAGCGCCATCGGCGTGGAACGCCAGGCCATCCTGGATGAAGCCCGGACCCGCGCCGGCAAGGAACTGGAGGATCTGCTCGGCGAATTGCGCGACCTGCGCCGCCGGGCGGGAAGCGCCGCGGCACAGGAGTTGCAGCAGATCGCCGCTGAAGCGCGCGATCTGGAAGAGAAGATCGAGCGCGATACGGAAAAGAAGGAACCCGATATTTCCATCACACCCGCCCGCGAGGCTCGCATCGGAGAGATCGTGCGGCTTAAGGGTCTGGGTGTATCGGGGAAGATCACCGGGCGCGAGGAAGACAAGTACGAAATCCAACTCGGTGCGCTGCGGATACGCGCCGATCGCGGAGATTTCATCGTGTCCACTGAACCCCCCGCCCCCGCGCAAGCCGTCGCGGTCGAATATACGCGCTCGACGGTCCGACCCGCCAAGCCCAGCCCGGGACTTGAGCTCGACCTGCGCGGGAAGATGGTGGAAGAGGGATTGATCGAACTCGAACGATACATTGATTCGGCGGCGCTGGCCGGATTGCCCTGGGTGCGCATCATCCACGGCAAGGGATCCGGCCGCCTGCGAACCGCGGTGCGCCAAGTGCTGCGCGGGAATCCGCAAGTGGCGGCGGTGGAATCCGGCGCGGAGGACGAAGGCGGCGAGGGCGTGACCATTGTGCGGCTGGAAACCTGACCGCGGCGCAACCGCACCGCGTGATATACTTTCGCCGCAAGCATCCAGGAGGTCCAATGGTCAAAGTAGAAATCACCTATTGTGCGGTCTGACATTACACCGACCGGGCCGTCGGTCTGACGGCCGACCTGTTGAAGGAATTCGAAGCCAAGATCTCAGCCATCCGGATCATTCCATCCGACGGGGGGCGCTTCGAAGTGAGCGTGGATGGCAAACTTATTTACAGCAAACTTTCAACCGGCCGGCATGCCGAACCCGGCGAAGTGATGGCGCTTTTCCGAAAACAATACGGTGGCGGTTGAACGGCAAAGCCGGTTGGGGATCCGAAAAAGGAAACGCAACGGATTTCGGTCTCGCCTGTTCGGGGAATCCCGGTTGATATTCTATAGAAGCCTACGACTCCTCACCCTCGCCTGCGGCTCGGGTTCGGAGTGACATATCTCAAAACCACCGAGGAAGAATAACGTGACGAATAAAAAGGGACGAGTATTCTCGGGCGCCCGGCCCACCGGCCGCCAGCACCTGGGCAACTATCTCGGCGCAATAAAAAATTACGTAGCCCTCCAGGAGAACTACGATTGCGTCTATTGCATCGTGGACCTGCACGCGCTCACCACGATGGAAGATTTCGGCAAGCTTAGGGAGAACACTTCCGAGATGGCACTCGATTGGCTGGCGGCTGGTATCCGTCCGGATGAGTCAATCGTCTTCGTCCAAAGCCATGTGCCGCAGGTGACCGAATTGCATACGATCCTTTCGATGTTCACACCGCTGGGAAAACTCACCGATTTGCCTACCTTCAAGGAAAAGGCCCGCATGCAGCCGCACAATATCAATTACGGGCTGGTGGGCTATCCGGTCCTGATGGCGGCGGACATCACGCTCTACAAGACGGACGTGGTTCCGGTCGGGATCGACCAGGAAAGCCATCTGGAATTTACGCGCGAGGTGGTGCGATCGTTCAACTTCCGCGTCGGCAAACAGGTGCTGGTCGAACCGCAAATGAAAACCACCAACTACCCCAAGGTGCTCGGCACCGACGGAGTGCAGAAGATGAGCAAGAGCCTCAACAACCACATCGAGTTGGCGCTGACGGACGAGGAAACGGTGGCACGGGTGATGACGATGGTCACCGACCCGCAACGGACGCACCGGAACATCCCCGGGCGGCCGGAAGTGTGCAACGTGTTCACCCTGCACCACTCGTTTACATCCGAGGCGGAAGTGGAACAGATCGCGGCCGATTGCCGCAGCGCCAAGCTCGGATGCGTTGACGATAAAAAATGCCTGGCGGCGAACATCAACCGCCACCTGGCGGCCTTCCGCCAAAAGCGCGCCGAACTGGCCAAGAATCCGAAATACGTCTGGGACGTGCTAGCCGACGGCGCCCACCGCGCCAACACCATCGCCGACCAGACGATGGACGAGGTGCGGGCCGCAATCGGACTGCCTTAAAAACAGACCATCGACCATGGACCATAGACCGTCGAAAAGGATAGTAGGTTTTTCCATGCATCGTCATTCAGCGAGTCCTGCAGGCCGAAGTGTCCGTGGCTGACGAATCCATCGCTCACATCGGGCGCGGGTTTCTCATCCTGCTTGGTATCGCTCCCGGCGACGGCCGGCCGGAAGCGGAATACCTGGCCGAGAAGTGCGCCTTCCTGCGGATTTTCGAGGATAGCGAGGGGAAAACGAATTTATCTATTCAAGATATTAATGGGGAGGCGCTTGTCGTTTCCCAGTTCACGTTGTTTGCGGACGCCCGCAAAGGGAGAAGACCATCTTTTACCGATGCCGCGCCGCCGGAGGCCGCCGAGCCGCTGGTGCGATATTTTGTCCAGCGGTTGAACGCACTCGGCGTACCGACGCGAACCGGATCGTTTGGGGCACACATGCAGGTGGAATTGGTGAACGACGGGCCGTTTACTATTCTGCTGGAGTCACCCGTCGAATAAGTCAGCTATTCCTCGGCCTTCTGCGAAGGCCTCGGAATGACACAGAGCGAACCCCCTCAACCCGCCGAAACCTTCTCTTTCAATCCGGAACGTATCGTCCCCGCCATCTCCCGCGCGCGTTCCGGAGCGGTTCCCACGTAGGCATGCGCATCCATCAATTCGCGGATCTTCGCCGGTTGCAGGTATCGCAGCATATCGGCGTCGGCTGCGAGGTATTCCCCGAGCGGGTTGGGCTTGCCGCCGCGCAACGCGTCCCAGGCTTTGCGGCTGTGCTCGCGGATCTTTTCGTGCATCAGTTGCCGGTCCGCGCCGGCCGCCACCAGCGCCATCAAGACACGCTCGCTGGCCGAGAATGCGCCGAACTTGTCGAGGTTCGCCCGGCATCCTTCCTCGTCGACATCGAGATTGCCGACAATGCGGGTCATGTTCTCCAGGATTTCGTCCATCGCCAGGAATGCCTCGGGAATCATGCTGCGCCGATTGGCTGAATCGTCCAGCGTGCGTTCCATCAGATTCTGGGCGGCGTTCTGCCAGGCCACCTGCGGTAGAACGGAAATCCACCTGGCCAGCGAGCATACGTTCTCGGCTTTTACCGGGTTGCGCTTGAACGGCATCGCGCTCGACCCCACCTGGCGTTTGCCCATCGGCTCGCGTACTTCGCCGAACCCCGCCGATTGCATGATGCGCAGATCGAAGGCGAACTTGTGCAGCGAGGCGGCCAGCCCGGCCAGGGCCGACAACAGGCGGTAATCCTGGATGCGCGGGTAAGTCTGCGACGCCACGGGAAAAGCTTTCAGCCCGAGCGATTCCATCACCGTCGCGTCGATCACATCGGGAGAGATATTCTTGCCGCTGAGGATTTCCCCGTAAGAAGCGGCGGTTCCCACCGCGCCCTTCATCCCCTTGCCACGCAGGCCGTTCCGCACCCGGCGGAGCTCCTGCCAGTGTTCCAGCACATCCTGCCCATAGAGCGCCAGGCGGTAGCCGAGCGTGGTCGGTTCGGCGGGCTGCAAATGGGTATAGCCCAGCACCACCAGATCGGCGTGGCGCTCAATCCGCGCGGCGAGCGCCTGCAACAGGGAGCGTTGCTTGTCCAGCAGCAGATCCAGCGCATCCCGCATCCGCAGCACGTCGGCGTTGTCGGTGATATCAGCGGAAGTGGCTCCCCAGTGGATGATCCCGCCGCCCACCGGGCAGAGTTCGGCGAAGGCGCGCACCTCGGCCATCACATCGTGGCCGATCTCCTTCTCGATTTCCAGCGCCCGCTCGATGGAAACGTCCGGCGCATGCAGCCGCAGATCTTCCACCTGTTCGGCCGTGACCAGGCCGAGTTTGTGCTGGGCTTCGGCCAGCGCGATCCAGATCCGACGCCAGGTCAGCCGGCGGTTCTTTTCCGAGAAGATCCGCCGCATCGCCACCGATCCGTAGCGCGAACTGAAGGGAGACGAATACTCTTCCATGATCATGTTCCCATCCATAAGAACTCCTCCAACCGTCTTTTCTGGTGCGCGCCGCGAGTGGCCGTGGATAATCCAACAATGGAATTATGCGTCAGTTTTGGGATTGCGACAACCTGAGTTCCCGATCCGGTCCTGGCTGCGTCTCGCACCGCCGGACGGCGTGGATCGGGCAAAAAGGCGAAAAGAGAAATCCGTGGAACTGATTTTTCAGAAACAGCGCATAGCTTTGATTGGAATTATTTTTGCTTCGGCAGATATCCCAACCGCCGGAGGGCGTCCTCCTGGTTGCGCCATCCCGGCAGCACCTTGACCCGCAACTGAAGAAAAAGCTTCCGCCCGCTCATGCTTTCAGCTTTCTTACGCGCCTCGATGCCGATCGCCTTCAGCATCGCCCCGCCCTTGCCGATGACGATGGCTTTGTGGGATTCCTTCTCGACAAAGATCGTCGCTTCGATGTAGGCCCCCTCCGTCCCGCGTTCCTTGTACTCGTCGACGCGGACCGCGACGCCATGCGGAACCTCCGCCCACAAATTCTGCAACGCCGCCTCGCGGATGAGGTCGGCGACGATTTCGCGTTCCGAATAATCGGTGACTTCCTCTTCCGGATAGAGCATCGGACCCTGTGGAAGGCGGGCGACAATTTCTTTTTGCAATTCTTCCAAACCGTCGCCGTCGCGGGCGGAAATAAAACAACTGACCGCTTCCGGAAGAAGCGATCGATATTCCGCCCCGCGTTCCTCGCGGACGGCGGCGGTTACCGCGTCGGTTTTATTGAGCGCCAGAACGACCGCCTCCCCGCGTTTTTGCTTCCCCACCTTCCGGGCCAGTTCGCGGTCCCCTTCGTCCACCGGCTGGGTTAAATCGGCCAGAAACAGCACGGCGTCCGCATCCGTCAGGGCGGCCAGGGAGGTGCGCACCATTGCATCCCCGAGCGCGGTTTTCGGTTTATGCCACCCGGGTGTGTCGAGAAAAAGAATTTGCGCGTCGGGCAGCGTGAGCACGCCCATTTGCCGGCGCCGCGTAGTTTGCGGCCAGGGGGAAACGCCCGCGACCTTCTGCCCGACAAAGGCGTTGAGCAACGTGGATTTTCCCGCGTTGGGACGGCCGACGACGGCGACGAACCCCGACCGGTGGGGAATGGAAGGCTGCATCGGAAAAGGAATCAGGAGTGCTGGAACAGGCTGACCATGCGCATGGCAAGGCCCGTATCCCCGCTCAACTTGATCTTGCCCTGCAGGAAAGCCGCCGTGCCACCGAGCTTGCCTTCCGTGATGGCGAGAATATCCGCCAATCCGGCGGTGATGGTCAACTGGGGCGAGGGTGCCGTTCCCGGGTCAGCGGAGATTTTGGAATCGGCGATGTGGATGGCCCAATCGCCTCCACCTTCCCCGGTCAAATGCAGTTGGATTTCCGCTTTTAATCCGGCGGCTTTCTCCGGTGGAAATCCCTTGATCAACCCCTGGATCAATTGTCCGGCGTCAATGGCCATTTCCTTCCCTTCCTTCCCTCTCGGAGTATCAAGCCTGAGCAATCCCCTTATCCAAATCCCCAATGATAAACTGAACAAGCGATTTTTGCTGGTGCGGTGTAATGTCGAGGAATTCCACTCCCGCCTGGTTTCTCCCCATGCCCTCCGTGGGAATAGTGCGCGCAATACGCCCTATGACCACCACTTCCTCCTCTTGGTCGCCGACCGGGATGTGGAACTTTAATCGTACCAGGGTTTCCTGCGAAAATGGCCGGTGGGTTTCCAGCCGGAGGCCTCCCCCGCTGAGATCAAGAGCCAGCGAGCGGGTGAAGACGAGCCCTCCGGTGTCGGCGTGGATTTCCGCATAATAGGTCTCCAGCCGGATTGGGAGGCGTGGGTACGCCCGGCGTTCCATGCGCGTGATCTCTCGCGGATATTCCAGCTCTATGGACGGATAGGGCTCTGTGGCTTCCCCCAATACCCGGGACGTAAAAAGAAATAATCCCTGGCGGGACGGTACGCTGATACGAATTTCGGAACCGCTCTCCATGGCGAGCGGCGTGTATTTTCTTTTGGGTGGTTCAATCCAGAAGGATTTCCGGCCGACTTTCAATACCTTTGAAGCATACCAATCCTCCCCTTCCACCGAAGGGGAGACATTAAGGATCCCGTCCTCCCTGATCCACTGGCTGAATTCCATCTCAACGTCTCTGGAGTATCCCCGAATAATAAGCCGGATGAATCACATACTCCCCCTCTCCGACAGTCGATAGTCGAACTTGCCCTGGATTTTATGAAATTATAACTCTTGGCGGAACAAGTCCGAAAGCAATCCATCGTGTAATCAGCGGTAATTCGTCACTTTTTTCCGAAGCGCAAAAAATTAACGTTGTTTTTACTATGCCCAGATCGGCCAGGGTACGGAAATTCCGGGTCCCGGGTAGGGAAAACGCCGTTCGTTCCGAAGGATGTGAGCCCTGGATTCCACAGCCGCCACTTCTTCGGCGCCTAAAAGCGGCGCGAGGGCTGCGCGCAACCCGCCTGCCGGCCCGCCGATCGGAAGTGATCCTCCCTCTGCCTCGTCATTTTTTTCTCCGGATTGGAACGGGGCGCCTTGCCTTCCGGCATTAAGCCGGGATTCAGTCATCGAGGTCAACAGTCGATCCAGCACTTCCATAATTTCCTGCGGCAGTTCCTCTCCGGCAAAGTCCCAGATCACTGTCCGCAGTTTCCACTCCCGGTGGAAACACACCCCGTGATCGATCAGCCGGATCCGGCCGAAGGTGTCGCACGCGACGTGCAGGGCTTTGCGGTCGGCATTGTTGATGAGGATGTCAAACGCCGCCACCCGCCGCAGGGCGTCCGGCTCCCGCTCCCGCAGGATAAAGTAATTTTGTTCGAAATCCAGATCGAGGTATTCCTGGAACGATCCCGGACCGAGCGGCCCCTCTGCGCGGAATACCGTGGGAGGGACAAAATCCCATCCGAGAAAGCGAGCCGTCTCAAAGGCGGCGGCTTCCCGCATCCCCAGCGTGCCGTCCGGAAAATCCCACAACGGCCGTTCTCCGCGTGTCGGTTTGTAAACAGTCGGCAGCGCGCCTCGGGGCGACCGCATTTCGCACAGGAACGTGTCGTTGGACCCCAGGCGGAAAAGCCCGCGCAATTCGGCCTCGCCCTCGCGGAGAATCCCAAGGGCGACGTCGGTTTCCACCAGGCGCTGCGACGGTTTAATGTTTGTGTCCATTTTTGCGCGGGCAAAAGTGTCCTTCCGGATCGATCGGGCGGCCGCAATTCCCGCAGATGGGCCGTCCGCGCCGCGCGAGTTCTACCCCCCATTTCGAAAGTCGTTGCAGCTGGTCGCGCGTGCACCACAGCGAGGCTTCCGCGGCGTTCTCTTTCGGTTCGCTCTCCTCCACCGCTTCGCGCAGGACCAGCAACAGCCGATCCTCACGGTCGTCGTATCCCAACCCCATTGTGCCGATTTGGAACTCCGGCTCGAGGGGCGGCTCGAGTTGCATTTCCGACTCTTCGTAACGGTCGTCCGGTTCGGCCAGGTTGGGAAATCGCTGCTGCAAATCGTTCAGGAACTGCTCGACCGATAGCGCGAGCATTTGGACCTGTTCCTTTTCCAGCCCCAGGGTCAATTGGGTATCCGCTCCGGCGACCTGCAGGTAGAATACCCGCTTTCCGGGCTCTCCGACCGCGCCGACAGTAATCCGGTCTACCGGGCGAATTTCATAATGGACGTCTGGCATGGTGTTCCTCGAAAACAGATCATTCCGGTTTTACATTCAACGGCGATCCGGCCGGAAGGTTTAGGCCGGTTAAATGGATGGCTTTCTTTGTATAGTATAAGACGGAAACCGACGCCGGATCCGTCACCAGCGCATGATACGCAGCAAGCGGCATCTGCAGAAAATGGGCTACCGCCAACCGGATAGTATCGGAATGCGTGAACAGGGCAATCGTTCCGGTTTCATACTGAGCGTGGATATCCTCGACCGCGCGCACGGCCCGCGCCTGCGCTTCGACCAGGGTTTCGCCGCCCGGATACCTCACCGCCTCCGGGCTGCGGTGCACAAGCTTCCAGAGATCCATCTCGCGCAAATCCGAAAACACTTTGCCGGCTAAATCCCCAAAATCCACTTCCTGCAGCAGCTCGCAGCGGACGATGGATTTTCCGGCGGCCCGTGCGGTCGGTTCCGCCGTTTCCATCGCCCGTTCGAGCGGCGAGGAATAGACTGCCGCAAGTGAAAGCGGCTGCAACATGGCGGAAAGTAACTCCGCGTTCGCGTGGCCCTTGGCATTGAGATGGATATCCGGAAGACGGCCGGCCAGCTTTTCGCCGAGCCAGTCAGTTTCCCCATGCCGGACCAAAAGGATAATGGTCACGGCATATCCTCCAATCCGTTTCGTCGGATTACTTCGGCATACCACCGGAAGGACGATTTCCGGATCCGCTGCTGGGTGGCAAAATCGATGTAGACCAGACCGAACCGCTTGCCGTATCCGAGCGACCACTCGAAATTATCCATTTGCGACCAGATAAAATATCCGACTACAGGGATCTTTTTTTGGATCGTTCTGTGCAGCACGGCCAGGTGACCCCGGAGATAGGATATGCGCACGGGGTCGTCGACAGCGCCGGCTGTATCGGGAACATCTTTCACCGCGATGCCGTTTTCGGTGACCAGCAACCTTACCGGGTGATAATCGGTCCAGATCCGATCGAGCAACTCCCCCAAACCTTCCGGATAGGTCTCCCATCCCACGTCGGAATATTCTCGCCCTTCCGGTTTGACCATGCGCCCGCCCACGAAGGGGATCCAGCGGCTGCCGGCGACGACGGTGCGGGTGTAATAATTCACTCCCAGGAAATCGATCGGCTCGGCAATC
>JBEKDW010000137.1:0-6786 GCA_050014155.1 Anaerolineales bacterium | reverse complement strand
CTCGCAGACGGCGCTGGCCCAGGCGGAATTGGATCTGGCCAACGCCAAGAAAGCGCTTGATGACGCGAAAGCCAACTACAACAACACCGTTCAAAAATTCAACTCAGGCTGGGTGCAAGAGAGCTGGAATCGGGTCAATCAAGCATATTCAAACTATATGATCTATCGTTTCACCAATAACGGCAGCCCCGCGGCGGTGCAAGAACTGCAGAGAAGGTACCAGGTCTACCTGAATGCCCTGAAGGATTTGGAGAAAGCAGAGCAGTACCAGAATATGGGAGTGGGCTCCTCGGCCAGCGGCACCGAAGAAGCAAAGAGTGAAATAGCGATCTCCAAGGGGCAATTGGATCTGGCGCAGTCGCAATACGATGATGCGCTGGCTGCTTACAACCGTCTTAAGGATGGGGTGCCGGGGCAGGATTTACAGGCAGCGCAGGCTCGGGTTGATGCCGTCCAGTCGATTCTAGATCAGGTGCGGATTAAAGCTCCGTTTTCCGGAACCATTTTGGCTGTGAACGTTGTCCAGGGTGATATGGTCAATCCGGGAACTGCTGTACTGGTTATCGCCGATCTTTCCGAATTGCACGTGGATGTTCCGATAGCAGAGGTGGACTACAAACGTCTGGCTGCCGGACAGAGCACGCAATTGGTCTTGGATGCAGTTCACGGCACAATCTACAATGGAAAGGTTACACAAATCGGATTAAACGCATCCACCTCGGGAGGATCGGTCAGTTACCCGATCCGGGTGGTCGTTTCCGACGCCGATAAACGGGTGCTTCCCGGTATGACGGTGTCCGTTCAAATCGAGGTCTCGCGTTTGGACAACGTTCTGCTGGTTCCCAACCAGGCGGTGCAGAATGTTAACGGTTCACTGGTGGTATACGTCCTCCAAAACGGAATCCAAAAACCGGTGACCATCGTGCTCGGGGCGAGCAATGGTACGACGAGCCAGGTGCTCAAAGGGGATATAAAAGAAGGTGACGTCATTCTACTCAATCCCTCAACCTCAATTTTTAACAGAGGTTCGACCTCGGGTGGTGGAGGCGGCGGGGGCGGGGCACCCGGATTGTTCGGTGGCGGATAAAGGATAAAACTATGGATGATTGGGTAATCGAACTGGAGGATATCCGCAAGGTATACCGCATGGGCATAGAGGAAGTGAATGCCCTGGCGGGATTGACCTTGCGTGTCCAACGGGGTGAAGTGCTGGCGATCATGGGCCCCTCAGGATCCGGAAAAAGCACGCTGATGAACATCATCGGCTGTCTCGACCGGCCGACGTCCGGGACTTACCAATTGGACGGAAAAACCGTTTCGCAGCTCGCGGATGACGCGCTGGCCGAAATCCGCAACAAGAAGGTGGGATTTGTATTCCAGAGTTTCAACCTCCTGGGCCGCTCGACGGCGTCGGCGAACGTGGAACTGCCGTTGCGTTATGCGGGGGTGAATCACGGGCGGCGGCAACGTGCCCAGGAAATGCTGCGGCTCGTCGGGCTGGGGGATCGGATGGACCACAAACCGATGGAGTTATCGGGGGGTCAGCAACAACGGGTGGCCATCGCGCGCGCCCTGGTGAACGATCCCGCGATCATTCTGGCGGATGAACCGACCGGAAACCTGGACAGCCGCTCGGGAGCCGAGATTCTCGACCTGCTCCTGCAACTCAACCGGGAGCAGGGGACAACCCTGGTAATTGTCACCCACGATCAGAACGTCGCGAAGCATGCCGGCCGTGTGATCCGTCTGAAAGACGGCTGCATCGAGGAGGACCATGTTCCTGACACAAAACCTACTTGAGGCGCTGGAAAGCCTGACCACCAACAAGCTGCGTTCCGGGCTGACAATGCTGGGGATCGTCATCGGCGTCGGTGCAGTCATCGCCCTGCTGTCGGTGGGTCAGGGGGCTTCGGCGACCATTTCCGGATCGATCAACTCCATCGGCACCAACCTGATCTTCATTGTGCCGAACCGCAGTACGGATATCACAGTCCGGCGGCCGTTGACGCTCCAAGATGCGCAGGCTATCGGCGATCCATTGAACGCCCCGTCGATTTTACTGACATCGGTGCTGTATACCGTAGGTCCGGTGAAGGTATCCGCCGCCGGCCAGACGGTCTCCATGAGTATCGATGGCGTAACGTCCTCTTACGCCGATGTGCGCAATCTGACGATGGCGGAAGGAGATTTTATTTCCGATACTCAGACGACCGGCCGGGCCTCGGTGGCCGTGCTGGGGACGACTACGGCGGAGAATCTCTTCGGCACATCGAGCAACTTGATCGGGGAGACGGTGCGGATCTCCGGGCAACCGTTCCGGATCATCGGGATTCAGGCGTCCAAAGGCGGGAGTGGCTTCACCAACTCCGACGACGTGATTTACATCCCGTATACCACCGCCGTCAGCCGGTTGGCGCAGACTACCGACGGCACTCCCGACCGGGTGGATATGATTGTGGCTCAGGCGGTGAGCGCGAATGCGGTTCCGCAGGCATCGGATGAGATCAAACAGATTATCCGATCGCGCCACAGCACGGAAGTGGGCAAAGACGATTTCACGCTGGAAACGCAACAGGATATCCTCAGTGTGACCTCGCAGATCACCGGTGTGCTGACGATATTTTTAGGAGGCATTGCGGCGATTTCGCTGCTGGTCGGCGGAATCGGGATTATGAACATCATGCTGGTCTCGGTGACGGAGCGGACGCGTGAGATCGGGTTGCGCAAGGCGCTCGGCGCGCGCCGGCGGGATATTCTGATTCAGTTTCTCACGGAATCCGCCACCTTGAGCGTGGTTGGCGGGTTCATCGGGATCGGGTTGGGGGCCGGATTGGCGTATGCCATCGGGCTTATCGCCAACGCCACAGGGAACAGTTTCACACCCGTTGTGGGATTGAATTCGATCCTGCTGGCAACAATCTTCTCCGCGGCGATCGGGCTGTTCTTCGGGATCTATCCGGCTTCGCGTGCCGCCGGATTACAACCGGTGGAGGCGTTGCGATACGAATGATTCACTCCCTCGCGGCTTCTTACAATCAATGTAGCCGGGATCGTCGATCCCGGCTACATTTTTTATCGATCCCGGCAATATATTTTTGGATCCCACCTACTGCAAACGATGGTTTTTCGCCGAACCATCGCCGGATCAGGCCTACATGAAGGAAAGCTGGGTTTCCGGTCCGATCGTTGTATGCGGCTGCAGGATGGTGTCTTTGGGAATGATAACCACCCCATCGCGCACGTACCATTGCCCGCCTTCGCCGTCCAGACGCGTGCCACGTGGGAAGGGTTTTATCACGACGCCGGCGCCGATGCGGGCGTTTTTATCGATGATGGCGCCTTCGATCCGGCTGCCGGGGCCGATCCCCAGCGGCACCCCGCGGGGAATCTCCACCCCGAGAACGTCGTAATAATCGGCTCCGAGGATCACGCTGTTGCGGAGCTCCACTCCTTCCGAGATGTGGCTGCGCAGGCCGACGACCGAATTACGGATTCGGGCGCAGTAGATTTTGCTTCCCTCCGCCAGCAGCACGTCCTGCAGTTCGCTGCCCTGGACAATCGAGCCGGGAAGAAAACGCGCATGGGTGTAAATCGGACGGCGGGGATCATAGAAATTAAACGGTGCGGCGGGCGAAGTGAGCGCCAGGTTAGTTTCATAGAAAGAGCGGATTGTCCCGATATCCTCCCAATAGCCGTCGAAATCGAACCCGAACACCTTGCGCGAAAAAATCGCCTGCGGGATCAGCTCGCTTCCGAAATCGCTGACGTTGGTATTCTCGAGCAAATCCAGAAGGATGTGGGTCTTGAACAGATACACGCCCATCGATCCCAGGTATGGGCGCTCGGGATCATTGCGGCTAATCATCTCGGCTAGAACATCAGGGTCCTTGGGCTTTTCGGCAAAGTGGTGGATCCGCAGGTTCGTATCGCGTTTGAGGATGCCATAACGTCCCGCGTCGCCGGCGGGAACCGGATGCACCGCTACGGTGATATCGGCATCGGTTTCCATGTGAAAATCCACCATCGAAGCGTAATCCATCCGGTACAGATGGTCCCCGGCGAGAATCATCACCAGCGGGGCGCGGGTGGATTTGATTTGCCCGAGTTGTTTGCGGACCGCATCGGCTGTACCCTGATACCAATCCTCATGGAGGAGGGTTTGTTCGGCGGCCAGCACCTGAACCCAGCCGGTATGGAATACGTCGAATTGATAGGTGTTCGAGATATGCCGATGCAGCGAGACGGAGTTGAATTGGGTCAAGATCGCGACGCGGAAGATCCCGGAATTGATGCAATTGCTGATGGAGATATCGATCAACCGGTATTTCCCGGCGAAGGGTACGGCGGGTTTCGACCGCACCCGGGTGAGGGGGAATAGGCGGGTTCCGCGGCCGCCGCCGAGGATCACGGCAAGGACTTCGTCCATGTAGGACATAACCAACCTCCGCAATCGAACACCACACGCAGGAATGGAAACCACGGATCGATTCCGGATCCCTTTCCGGCAATCTTTCGTTTGGCAACCTTGGCGCTCGCCGATAGGGTAAAAGGACCGGACGGCTTGGAGCGGCCGTAATCATCAAATACCCGAAGTGTCCGTCCCGGGATGGGATCCGGTGGAATCATAGCACAGCGGGGAATAGCTGGGCAATGCAGCTCCCGGTCATCGGCCGGTTCGATAAAACAGCAGCCGCTCGTCGGCAAACCGGTCGGCTTCGATTTCCGTGTTGCGGCCAGGAATCTGCCGGGAACGCCGCAGAAAATGAAACGCCTCGTGGGCCAAAACCCAGACGATGGCTTCGTCCAGGTCTTGCACCCGGGTGGAACCGATCACCCGGTACCATTCGCGGCCGGTTCGGAGGTCGCGTACATGGTCCCCGAACCGTGTGCCGGGTGGAAGGGGTGGATGAGAACCGTCGGGAGAAAAATACAAAGGGGATTTACGGGTGGGAATATCGCAGGGAAACCTACCGGGCACCTGGCAGCTGATCCGGTAGAACGGAATCCGGCGGTTGGGATACCAGCATCGTCCATAGGCGCCGCGATTTTTCCCCCGCCCGCGATCAACCCGGATCCAGGCGAGTTGGGATGTATCGAACTCGGAAAAAAAATCCCGCGCCCAGTCGAGCGCGATCGGGTGCTGCCCCTCCAGATCGATGATCCATCGCATAGGTTCCGCTTACCCCAGAAAACGTTCCGGGACGGCTGGAATGGACGCTGGAGAGAATCCAAATCCCCAGATATGGATTTTGAAAAAGAACGGATGCGATCTTGCAATCATGACGGTTTCCTTGAAAGGTGCCATCCGCCGGAGCGGGATTTGTGAAATTATACCTACGGAACTCGGCTTTCCACATCCCGGGATCATTCCGAAGGCAAATCCGGGGCGTCACGGAATCGCAATCATCGAGACGCCGTCAATCCACAGACCGGGCCAAAACAGCGAACTTCCAAGCCGGAATACGGGTTGTGATACCATGCGGGTATGAGCATGAATTCGGACTGGGGAGGTGGCAAGTTATCCGGGAAGATATTTCTTCACCGGCTATGTGTTGTGTTGGTGATAGTTGGCATATCGTCTGGTTTGGCTGCCTGCCAATCCGCTTTCGCGCCGGCGGCCACCATTCTCCCGGGAGTTACTCCTTCCCCTTCCGCGACGGTTTCCGCACCGGAAAGTGCGCCTCAAACGACGAATGTTCCTTCGCTCACCCTCTGGCTTCCCGCCGCGTTTCGTCCGGACAGTAATTCGTCTGGCGGGAAAATCCTTCAAGATCGGATCGCCGCATTCGAAGCGCTGCACCCGAATGTAACCATCACCGTGCGGATTAAGGATTCCGCCGGATCCGGCGGAATGATCGATTCCCTTGCTGTAGCCGCTGCGGCGGCGCCCGACGCGTTGCCGGATCTGATCGCACTGGATCAATCCAACCTGCGCTCCGCCGCGATCAAGGGGCTGATCTATCCGCTGGAAAACCTCCTGCCGGCGAATGCTTGGGACGGCGGCTATCCCTATGCGCTCTCGATCATCGAGATCGGCACCTTGCGCTACGGTTTTTCCTTCGCGGGTGACGCGATGGTTCTGGCGGATACGCTGCCCTCCGGCGTCGGACCGGAAACGTGGGAACAAACCGCCTCACGCAATAGCCCATTCTTTCTCCCGCTCGGAGATTCGCGTTCCCTGTTTCTCTTCTTTGGATATTATGCCGCGGGAGGAATTCCCTTTCACTCCCTCGCCGGCGCCGGGATCCTTGCGGATCCTTTGGAGAAGGAATTAACCTGGCTGGCGGCGCTGCAGCAAAACGGCGCGCTCTCTCCGCGCAGTCTGCAAATCGATTCTTTTGACAATGCATTTCGCGCGCTCCAGAATTACGGCGAAGCGTCCGCCACCTTGTATTCGCTGGTATCATCGAGCAAGAGATTCTCGATCGGTTATTTGCCGACTCCGGAAGGAGCACAGTTCTCTTTGGCGACGGGTTGGTCCTGGGCCATCGCCGCGACAGATCCCGTCCGCAGGACGAGGGCGGCGGGGTTGATGCTTTGGCTTTCCGATCCGGAATTTCTCGCGCGTTGGTCTCAAGCGCAGGGTGTTCTGCCGGCTTCGCAAACCGTGCTAGCCCTCTGGCCGGCGAGCGCCCGAAGGGATTTCGTCGCGGGCATATCGGAGCAAGCGCTCGCATTTCCCGAGGATGAAATCTCCAACTCCTTCGGTCCGGTCTTCTCCAAAGCCGCGCGCGAAGTGCTTTCCAACGACACTCCTCCTTCCATAGCGGCGGCTGAAGCCGCGCA
>JBEKDW010000136.1:0-6791 GCA_050014155.1 Anaerolineales bacterium | reverse complement strand
GCCGGCGTGCGCCAGAGCGTGGAGAACCCGTACGTGTATGTGGAAACCAACGTCGGGGGAACCCTGAACCTTCTGGAGCTATGCCGCACGGGCGGGGTGAAGAAGTTCGTCCTGGCTTCCACATCCAGCCTGTATGGGGTCGATACCCCGCGCCCGTTCCGCGAGGATGCTCCGACCGACAGGCCGCTTTCCCCCTACGCCGCTTCCAAAAAGGGCGCCGAAGCGATGTGCTATACCTATCATTATCTTTTCGGGATGGATGTCAGCATCCTGCGCTACTTCACGGTATACGGCCCGGCCGGAAGGCCCGATATGAGTTTATTCCGTTTCGTCCAAGGGATATCCGAGGGGAAGCCCATATTCCTTTTCGGGGACGGCGCTCAAGAACGCGATTTCACCTACGTCGACGATATCGCCCGCGGGACGGCCGCCGCGATAAAACCGCTCGGGTATGAGATCATTAACTTGGGCAGCGACCGTCCGGTGAAAATCCGCGATGTGATTGCGCAGGTCGAGGCGTGCACGGGCAAAAAAGCCGAGATTAACCGCCAGCCCGTTCACAAGGCCGATGTGCCCGCCACCTGGGCGGATATTTCCAAAGCGGGGGCCCTGCTCGGATGGGAACCGCAGACGCAATTCGAGGACGGCGTCCGCAAGCTGGTCGAATGGTATCGGGCGGAACAATCCTGGGCCAGCCAGATATCGACGGAGTGAATCCTTTGAGCCCACACATTGCCATCAGCACATCCACCTTCGGCAAAGAAAGCAGCGAACCGGTCGACCTGCTGCGCGCGGCCGGGTTTACCTTGGCACTCAACCCGAACGGCCGCAAGTTGAACAAGGCCGAGACCGTGGCATTGGTACGGGAGGCCGACGGTCTGATTGCCGGAACTGAAACCCTCGACCGGGAAGTGCTAATGCAGCTGCCGCGGTTGCGGGTTATTTCGCGTGTGGGGACAGCCGTGGATAACGTCGATCAGGCTTGCGCGGCGGAGCGATGCATCCCGGTTTTCAACACACCCGACGGGCCGACCGACGGCGTGGCCGAACTCACGCTGGCCGGTTTGCTTGCGCTTCTCCGGCGTGTCCCGCAAGCGGACGCTTCCATCCGCCGCGGGGAATTCGCCAAGCCGATGGGAAGGTTGCTGCGCGGTAAGACCGTCGCGATCGTGGGCTTGGGCCGCATTGGCAAAGCGCTCGCCAAGTTGCTGCAACCGTTCGCGGTCGCCATCCTGGCGGTCGATCCGGTGCGCGATGAAGAATTTGCGCGCAAATACAGCGTCCGCTACGTTTCGCTTGAGGAAGCGCTTCCACTGGCGGATGTCATATCATTGAACCTGGCGGGTTCGCCTAAGGACCCGCTCTTTGCAGCGGCGCAACTGGCGCGGATGAAAGAGGGTGCCGTGCTGATTAACGTGGCGCGCGGCGGATGGATCGACGAAAACGCGCTACTGGAAGCGCTCCAATCCGGACGCCTGGGGGGCGCGTACCTCGACGTGTTCGCCACCGAACCCTATAAGGGGCCGCTGGCAAATTCCGAAAACGTCGTGCTAACCTCGCACATCGGTTCGTACGCGCTGGAGTGCCGCGTCGGGATGGAAGTGGAAGCGGCAAGGAAAGTGATCGAATTTTTTCAAAAGGAAACGGCGAAATGACCATCTCTGTCGTCACCGGCGGATCGGGTTTTTTGGGCAGCCACCTGGCCGACGAATTGGCCTCCCGCGGCCATGAGGTTGTGGTCTACGACCAACAGCCCTCCGCAACCCTGCCGCTGGATCAAAAACAAGTCATCGGCGGCCTGGATGATTTCGATCTGCTGTGCCGCACGATCGACGGCGCGGATTATGTGTATCACTACGCTGCGCTGTCGGACTTGAACAAAGCCCGCGACCTGCCCCGCGAGACCGTTAAGGCCAACGTGGAGGGAACGGTCAACGTACTCGAAGCCGCCCGCCGAGCCAAGGTCAAGCGGTTCGTTTTTTCCAGCACCATTTATGTTTACAGCAGCAAGGGATCCTTCTACCGAGCCAGCAAACAAGCCTGCGAGGCGTACATCGAGGAATACCAACGGCGCTACGGCCTGGAATATACCGTCCTGCGCTTCGGCAGTCTCTACGGACCGCGGGCCGACGAAAGCAACGGGCTGTACCGCCTGCTGCGCGAGGCGGCGCGGACTGGCAAGATCCGCTACTACGGCGAGCCTGAAGATTCACGGGAGTACATCCATGTGGCCGACGCCGCGCGCCTAAGCGCCGACATCCTCGCGCCCGAGTATGCCAACGAGCACCTCATCATCACCGGTCACTACCCGATGCGCGCGCGGGATCTGTTCACGATGTTTTCGGAAATCATCGGCCGCGAAGTCCAAGTGGAATATGCCCGATCGGATCATCCCGACCTGCACTATCGGATTACTCCCTATCAATTCCATCCGCGGGTCGGGAAAAAACTCACGTCCAATTTGTACGTGGATTTCGGACAGGGCATCCTGCAGGTCCTTGAGCAAATTTCGCAGGAAGATCAGAAGCCGTAAGCGAGCCGAGTCCGTTCCACCCCCGAAGGAGCAACCGTGAACGTCGCCATCATCACCGCCCGCGGCGGAAGCAAATCCATCCGCAACAAGAATGTGATGCTGCTGGCCGGAAAACCGCTGGTGTACTATCCCATCCGCGCCGCCCGCGAAGCATCGCGGATTACCAGGACCTACATCTCCACCGATAGCCCCGAGGTGATGCAAGTGGGGCGCGAGAACGGTTGCGAGATCATCGTGCGGCCCGAGGAACTGTGCGGCGACCACGTCAACCACGGCGAGGTGATCCAACACGCAGTCGAATACGCCGACGCGCGCGAGAAGGACCTGCGCAACGTTGTGCTGCTCCTGGGCAACACCGTGATGATCGACGGCGAATTGCTGGACTCGGCGCTCGGGATGCTGGACGACCGACCCGAGTTGGATTCGGTGATGAGCGTTTGGGAGGCGGCTGACGATCACCCGCTGCGATCGCTCGAGATCGTCGACGGGCTGCTGCGGCCGTACGGCGATCCCAACCGGCAGGCGTCCACCGAGAGGCAGTCGTATCCGAAAGCCTACTATTACGACCAGGGCGTTTGGGCCTTTCGCAAGGAATGTGTCCAGCGCCGCGACGGGCCCAATCCGTGGTGGTGGATGGGGAAACGATCGGCTCCGATCGTCCGCAATTGGGTGACCGGGCGCGACATTCACACGCTGCTCGACGCCGGGTTTTCCGAATGGTGGCTGGCGAATTATCCTAGCGCGAAGGATCTGTAGACATTCCCGCATCCGGGAATCGAAAAATCATCCTTCGACGAGAATGATTTCTTCGGGAACGGACGGGATAGCGAAAAACCGATGAGGAACCGGTGAAAAAACGCATTGACACACTCCGCGCGATCGCGTTCGATTTCGACGGTGTGATTCTGGAATCGGTCGATATAAAAACCCAGGCGTTCATGGCCCTGTATGCGGCCTTTCCGGAGCGGCTGCCCGCGATCCGCGAGTATCATTTGAGCAACGCGGGCATTTCGCGCTACGTTAAGTTCGAATATATCCAGACGAAGATCCTCGGCCTGCCGTTTACCGACCGGGACCGCGAGTGGCAAAGCGCGGAGTTTGCGCGGCTCACCTATGAGCAAATTCTCCGTTGCCCGGAGGTACCGGGTGCGGCCGGGTTGTTACAAGGTTTGGCAGGACGGGTCTTGCGGATCGTCGTCTCGGGGACACCTCAGGACGAACTGCGGAAAATCGTCGCCGACCGCGGCATGGCGGGCTGGTTCGATGAAGTCTGGGGTACACCGCGCACCAAGATGGAAATCCTGCGCGACGTTCTGAAGACACACGTCTTTGACGTGGGCAGCGTACTGATGGTCGGGGATGGCATGAGCGATTACCAGGCCGCGCAGGAAGTCGGAGTGCGATTCCTAGCCCGCGAAAAGGACTCGGTCTTCGCGGGAATGGCCGTGGATAAAGTGCGGGACCTGACGGAGATGGCGGCATGGCTGGAAGAAACAGACGATAGACCACCGACCATAGACCACGGACCATAGACGATCGGCTATGGTCATCCAGGATGTCCGGCTAAAAAGGGTGAAAACACTTTTCGTGCGCGTGGTATCATCTATCCGTATCCATGGAATCTGTAGTAAAAGGGGGACATATGGCTTTCAAGTTCGAGAATCTCGAGGTCTGGCGATTGGCGTTGGACCATGTCGACGACGTGTATCGACTGGCCGTTCAATTGCCCAAAGAAGAAACCTATAATCTTCGCAGTCAATGGATTCGAGCGGCAACTTCGGTGACGTTAAATATTGCCGAAGGGTCGACTGGACAGACAGACCAGGAACAAGTTCGTTTTCTGGGATATGCTATCCGATCACTAGTGGAATCCATCGCGTGTTTTCGGTTAGCTCAACGAAGAGGATATGTAACCGGAGGTCAGGAAAATTTGGGTTTGGAATTGCGGACGGAGAAACTGATCCGGAAACTTCAATCTTTTCGCAATGCCATTCGAGGGAATCCAATCCTCCCAATACGTGAAAAAACAATGGTCCATCGTCCAATGTCCATAGTCTGTAACTCGTCATCAAAGGTCAAATGAATTAATGGAATCTTCGCAAAGCGACTTCACCGGCCCGACCACTGACATCGCCCCGTCGAAGGGATGGGTCAGTCTGCGGCTGCGTGAGCTGTGGGAATTCCGCGAGTTGCTGTATTTCCTCACCTGGCGGGATATCAAGGTGCGCTACAAGCAAACCGTCCTCGGGGCGGCATGGGCGATTTTGCAGCCTTTCATGACCATGGTCGTCTTTAGCCTGTTTTTCGGCCGATTGGCACACATTTCCAGCGGCAGCAGCAACATCCCCTATCCCATCTTCAGTTACGCCGGATTGGTCCCTTGGACCTTTTTCGCCTACGGGTTGGCGCAATCCTCGAACAGTCTGGTGGGCAACGCCCAACTGATCAAAAAGGTATTTTTCCCTCGGCTGGTTGTGCCGATTGCAAGTATTCTTTCCGGATTGGTGGATTTTGCTCTGGCGTTTATCGTGCTGTTGGGGATGATGCTGGTTTTCGGAATTGCGCCGACGATCAACGTGATTTTTTTACCGTTTTTCTTGCTGCTTGCCTTTATCACGGCGCTAGGTGTGGGGCTGTGGCTCTCGGCGCTTAATGTGGAATATCGCGACGTTCAGTATATGGTACCTTTTCTGGTCCAATTCTGGATGTTCCTCAGCCCGGTGGCTTATCCCAGCAGCCTATTAAGCGGGCCATGGAGAACCTTGTACGGGCTCAACCCGATGGTGGGAGTGCTCGACGGATTTCGTTGGGCGCTTCTGGGCAGCACCGGAGCGCCGGGGCCGATGATCGGACTCTCCATTATCGTGGCGATCTTGATCCTGATATCGGGCGCCTTTTATTTCCGGCGCATGGAACGCAATTTCGCGGATGTGGTGTGACGATGGGCGATCTGGTCATCCGTTCGGAACAATTGGGCAAACGGTACCGCATCGGCGCGTTGCAGCAGGGTTATCGCACCCTGCGCGAAACGCTGGTGGATCTGGCCAAAACCCCCTACCGTGTGGTTCGGAGGGCCGTCCGGCGCGAATCGAAACCCGGTGAGCAAATGATCTGGGCGCTCCGGGATATCGACTTCGAAGTACATCAGGGTGAAGTTTTGGGAATCATCGGCCGGAATGGCGCGGGAAAAAGCACACTCCTGAAGGTGCTCTCCCGGATCACCGAACCCACAACCGGCCGGGTGCGGGTGGCGGGCCGTGTCGGATCGCTGCTCGAGGTGGGCACCGGTTTTCATCCGGAGCTGACCGGCCGGGAGAACATCTACCTCAACGGCGCAATCCTCGGCATGCGCAACGCCGAGATCGACCAACGCTTCGACGAGATCGTAGCGTTCTCGGAAATCGAAAAATTCATCGATACCCCTGTTAAACATTATTCGAGCGGGATGTTCCTGCGGCTGGCCTTCGCCGTGGCGGCCCATCTCACTCCCGAAATTCTCCTGGTGGATGAAGTCCTGGCGGTAGGAGATGAACGCTTCCAGAAGAAATGCATGGGCAAGATGGAGAGCGTGGGCAAAGAGGGACGCACGGTGCTGTTCGTCTCGCACAACATGAACGCCATTCAACGCCTCTGCCAGCGCGTGATCCTGCTCGAGGACGGCAAGGTCCGCGCCGATGGCGAGACGTCCGAAGTCATCTCCGAGTACCTGAATGCGGACCGCTCGGAAGCTGAATGCAAAGAATGGAGCGATCCGGCGCTGGCTCCCGGCGACGAAACAGCACGGCTGAAACGGGTGCGTTTGCTGGACCACAACAACGCCCTTTGTTCTTCGTTTGAAATTCGCGAACCGGTACAAATTGAAGTGGAATATTGGGCTTTTAATCCCAATTATCCATTCATGCCCATCCTCCTGATTCACAACGAGAACAGCGTCTGTGTGCTGGAGTCGGCCGCCAACCACGATCCGGCGTATAACGGAAAAGCCCGCCGCAGGGGGATTTACCGGAGCGTGTGCACGATTCCGGGGAATTTCCTCAACGAAGGCATGTACAATGTGGATGTTCTCGTGCGGGTGCTTGTCCCGCGCCAGTATTTCATCCGCGAATCGAATCTGCTCTCCTTCCGGGTTCAGGATAGCGGATCGGGCCTTTCGGTAAAGGGCGACTTCCCGAAGACGTGGTCCGGTGTGGTGGCGCCGATGTTGCCGTGGGAAACCGAGGTTCGCCCGCTGGGCTCCGGCGTGGGGACACCGGGTTCA
>JBEKDW010000135.1:0-6815 GCA_050014155.1 Anaerolineales bacterium | reverse complement strand
GACGATCACCAAAATCAGCCAGGGGATCCATACCACGAGGAAAGGGGCGACGTCCTGCAGTGGACGTTTTGGAGCCCGCAAGCCGAGATAGAGCCCCAAAATGCTTGCCGCAAACAGCAGGGGAGAATAATATTTAAGCTGGATAACCACCAGACGCGTTTCGGTATGCAATCCTCCGCCGGCGGAAAACCTTCCCAGCAGGTCGGGATTCAGAATCCCGTACAACGTAAGCGCCCCGGCCAGACAGACGCCGAGAATGATTCTCGGATCGATCGTTCGCAATTTGCCAAACAGGCCGATTTTTTCTTCCCAATGGATCAGCGCCATGCCGGCCGACAGAAATAATCCTGTCATGAACAGGAACCAGAGCACGGCGGCGATCACGGGATTCGTGGAAAGGAAATACCCGCCGTCGAAATTCCGATCCAGATTGGAGAGGAATACACACAGGGTGTGGTATTTTTCAAAACCCGGTTCGGAAAACACCACCCGGTCCATCGCCCCGGGTGCTCCCGTGGACGGAATATAAACCTCATTAATGCTGTCCATCTCCCCCGGAAGCGAGGCATAGCAATAGTTCGGAGTCGCCGGTCCCGTTCCGGGCGCGGGTTTCAAAAACAGAATGGACTTTAAATCCGCGAACCCGTTGGTGGATTCATAATGCAAATACGGAAACCAGATTAACAGACCGACGACGCAAGCCAGCAGAATGGGGATGAAACGCAGGGGAGGGCGGAAGATGAGCCACAGGATTGGAAAAACAAAGAGAAATGGGAGAATCGCAAGATCGACATAAAGACCGAAGGCACCAATGACCAACGCGCCAAAAAGCCACCAGGCAGATCGTTTGCGAATCCATTGCATGAGGAACCACAACATGCCCAGGACGTAGGCCGGGTGTCCAATCGGCCAAAGTCCCATAAACACCAATCGGGTACATCCAAAGACAATACAGATCGCCAAGGCCAGACCGCGGCCGAAGGCCTGGCGGAAAATTAAATATAAAAAAACCATCGCAGCGATATTTACCAGCAGATCGCCCGGAAGGGTGAACAGACGCGCGTCCTTCAGGAACGCCACCGCCGGCAATACCAGATACACCGTTCCGGGCGGTTGATACGATTGGTAGCTGGAAAGATCGCCTTTCTCCATGATCGGGCCGTTGTGAAGCATCGAATCCGCGCCAAGGTAGTAGGCCAGAATATCCCAGTCGCCAAGGGGGGCGCTTCGCCAGCCTCGATACCGCATCAGGAAGGAAAATAAAACCAGCGAGAGGAGAATGGGGAGGACGAGCAATATCTCCTTGCGGTTTGCCGTGATCGCCCCTTTCCAATTTGTTCCGGTTTGCATGTTGTCCTCAGGAAGTTTACCCATGGTCATCTCTCGCAATAAAAGGGGATTATAACAGGAGTACCCGTTGAATTATTGACGATAGGTTCCTTCGACATAGTTCAAGGAATATTTCCTTCTTGCGATGGTCATGTGCTATTCCGCGCGGTGGATTATTTTCCGGGTGCATATGGTATAAAAAGCATTGGATACCGTTTCTGATGTTGCGATTAAGCGATTTCGATTATCCCCTCCCACCGGAATTCATCGCCCAGGAACCTGCCGAGCCACGGGATTCCTCACGCTTGTTGGTGCTCGACCGGAAGAACGGCGAGATCCGGCACGCCGTTTTCCGCGAAATCGGCGAGTTCCTCGCGCCGGGCGATCTGCTGGTATTCAACGATACGCGCGTAATCCCCGCAAGGCTGAATGCTCGCAAGCAAAGCGGCGGCAAAGTGGAAATATTGCTGCTACGGCGGTTGAAACCTCAAACGTGGGAGGCGCTTATCGGCGGAAAGAATGTCCGCCCCGGTGTGCGCCTCGAATTATCCAACACCGCCGGGCAAGCCGGACCGTCCGCTCCGATATTCGCCGAAGTGATAGGGGATCTCGGCGCATCGCGACGAGTGCTGCGTTTTTCCCAGCCCCTTACCCCGCAATTAGCGGCGCTCGGTTCCACCCCGCTGCCGCCGTACATCCATGCCAAATTGCGCGATCCCGAGCGGTACCAGACTGTGTACGCGCGTGACCCCGGCTCGGCCGCAGCGCCCACCGCCGGATTGCATTTCACGACCGGGCTGATTGCCGCGCTCCGTGACCGCGGAGTGCGCACGGCGTTTGTCACCCTGCATATCGGGCTGGATACTTTCGCACCAATCACCGAGGAGAATGTGGAAGCGCACGAGATCCATGCGGAGTGGATCTACGTCCCGGAGGAAACGGAGCGGGCTGCGTGCGAAGCCCATGCGCAAGGGCGCCGCGTGATCGCGGTCGGAACAACTTCCGTGCGCGCGCTGGAGACTGCCTCCGGAATTACGGGCCGGGTGGCCGCCTTCGAGGGTGATACGCGCCTATACATCACGCCCGGATACCGCTTCCGCGCCACCGATGCCATGATCACCAACTTCCATCTTCCACGCTCGACTCTGCTGGTCATGGTCAGCGCATTCGCGGGGCGGGAACGTATTCTCAACGCGTACGACGAAGCCCGGCGCACCGGATACCGGTTCTATTCCTTCGGCGACGCGATGTTCATCCTCTGATCGCGCGCGGGTTTATAATCCCGGCATCGGCTCCCATGAACCTGGTACCAATATGAAAGCCTCACCGATCGTGCAACCATCCTTCACCCTGGAAGATTACGACCGCGCTGCGGACTGCATCCGCAAGCAAACGCGGATCGTTCCAAAGGTGGCCGTCATTCTCGGCTCCGGAATAGGATCGATCGCAGAGTCAGTTGAATCGCCCGCGGTCATTCCCTTCGTCGATATTCCCGGCTGGCCCGTCTCGACGGTGGAAGGGCACGCCGGCAAGCTCATCCTTGGAACGCTGGCGGGAAGGAACACGGCGGTGTTGCAGGGCAGGGCGCATGTCTATGAGGGATACACCGCCGATCAGGTCGCCTTTCCGGTTCGTGTTCTACGCAGATGGGGTGTAAACATCCTGATCGTTACCAACGCGGCCGGCGCGATCAACCCGGAATTCGCACCGGGCGACCTTATGCTGATCACCGACCATCTCAACCTGATGGGGTTTGGGGGAAACAACCCTTTATGCGGGCCGAACGACGACCGGCTGGGCCCGCGTTTTCCCGACATGAACCAGGCGTACGATCCCGGGCTGAAAAAACTTGCCGACCAAGCCGCGTCGAACTCGGGCTTGGCGCTGCGCGAGGGAGTGTATGCCTGCCTGGCGGGTCCGTCGTTCGAAACTCCCGCCGAATTGCGGTTTCTGCGGATGATTGGCGCGGATGCGGTGGGCATGTCGACTATTCCGGAGGTGATCGCTGCTCGGCACGGGGGAATGCGCGTCCTGGGAATTTCGGTGATCAGCAACCGGGCGAATCTCGACGGTTCGATGGACATTAGCCACGAAGAAGTTTTGGCCGCCACGGCCGAGGCGGCGCCCAACCTGGAGCTCCTTTTAAAAACCCTGCTGGGAAAACCGGCATTCGCATGATGACTTTTTTAAAATTCCTTCGCAATTACGAAATTGCGTTTTATTACCTTCTGGGATTGATTTCCCTCAGGTTCATCTATCTCTTAATCACCGCGCAGATCCAACTCTCCAAAACGATTTTTGGACTGGAGCGGCAGCTTTTCCTCGGGCGAAGGACCGGCGCGCTCGGACGGCTGGCACTTGTGGCGGTGATCGTCGGCGCGATTTATTCGGCCGTCCATATCGGCCTGCCGCAGGCGCAAAGTGCGGAACAAATCCGGCAGGCCGCGATCGCCGCCCATCAACCCACACCCACCTTGACGGCTACGCCGATGGAACAATTCGGTGTGGACATCAGCGGCTGCACCAATGCCAAGGCCACCATCCTCCAACCCAAGCCGGGGGATGCGGTCAAAGGGAAGATCTCCATCCAGATCACCGCCAACATAACGAATTTCGCTTTTTACAAAATTGAACTGAGCCGGGCCGATGAACCGGATGTGTGGAGCACGCTCTACAACGACAACAACGCCGCCACCGAAGCCGAGCCGTCCAGTTGGACCTGGGACAGTGCGACCGTGCCCCCTGGCGTGTATCATCTGCGTCTAACGGTCATGGCCGCCGACCTTACGTTTCCGACGCCGTGCGTCGTTCCCATTCAGGTGCTGTCTCCCGGACCGTAATGGATCCTATCCGCCGCGGCAAACCTCAGGCAGCGCGATCCTTCTCCATAATCCCCATGCGGTTTCCGAAGAGCTCCGGAATTTTGGATTACGCCGTATGGAATTTATTGGGGGAGATCATCTCCTGGATGATGAATATTTTTTGCCCGTGTTTACCGAATGAGCTTGGCGACCAATCCCGATTGCCAAGTCCTGCCGGTCCGGGTTGCATCGGCTGATATGGAAAGCAAGATCGAAAAATTTCCGGCAACAATTCTTAAGAGTCGATTAACAAATCCCGAAGAGAATTTGAAAAACACTCCGAAAAAATATTCCGACGGATTGGCGAGTGAGGAAATCGGGGAAGGATAAAAATGAAGTTCGACGTTTATGGCCGATTTATAGTCGAAGTGATTCGCCGTGGCGAGGATTGGGAGGTATTTCTCGTGGAACAGGGCGGGCGGCTGCGGATGAACGAGGTCGCTATTCCGTCGGAGACGCCGATGGATAGAATCCCCTATTATTTAGAGGATTTGTGGCATGAATCCGCCTCCCGGGGAAAGGCGATCCGGCGGTTGGATTGAATTTGCCGCCGGGAGTTATAACCGTCGAAGACAGGGTCACACATATACTTACGGTTGTAAGTATAACGGGTAGGGTGCAGCCCGCGATGAGCATCCGGGGTGGATTCAATATTCCACGCGAGGTGTGCGTGGGTTGATTTTTAAGGGAGAATATTTGGCCGATGGAAAAGCAGCCCCTTCATTTTCCCCGCGATATCTGGTAAAATAGAAGGCAGAAAATATTGAATGGCGTAAAAAGCAAAACCCTGAAACAGGGCGGTACAGCAGACGGGTATTCAATATCATCACAGCAGGTTGAATGGTAGAGTTTCTCCTTAGCGCTTTGCCGATCCTCAACCGAATCCTGGTAGCCGGCATCGCCATCACAGCGTTTTCCCTTCTTCTATATGCGCTCACGTTCAGTCTGCGCGAACGGGTGGCGCGTGTTTTTGCCTTGATCCTGGGATGCATCGTTGTGATCGCCGTGACCGACGGGCTGGCCTCGACTGCGCGCGATCTCATGGAAGCAGAAATCTGGCTGCGCTTCCAATGGATCGGCACGGCGCTGTTGCCGGCGGCCTACCTTCATTTTTCCGACGCATTGCTGGCTTCCACTGGCCGGCCTTCGCGCGGCCGGCGCCGGTTCGCCGTGCGCGCCACCTATCTGATCGCGGCCGCCATGATTTACCTGGCTACCGTTACCAATGTACTGCTCAACGACGTCACCCTCGACGGCGGTTTGGCCCATCTCCGGGCGGGCCAATACTTCTGGGTGTTCGGCGCCTACGCCGTTCCGCTGTTGGTGTGGACGGGGATCAACCTATTTCGCGCCTATCGCAGATGCCAGACGACCACAAGCCGCCGCCGGATGATTTATCTGTTGATCGGCAGTCTGGCGCCCGCTATGGCAGCCTTTCCCTACTTGTTGCTCCTGGGCCACGAAACCACCCTCCATCCGCTTCTGGTGCGGATCGCGATGGTGCAAACCAATCTGTTGGTGGCCGGGCTCCTGGTGGTACTGGCATATGCCACCGCGTATTTCGGCGTCACCTATTCCGACCGCGTAGTGAAAGGCAAACTCTTTCAATGGCTGTTGCGCGGCCCGCTCGTGGCCGCCGCCGCGCTCGCCGTACTGGTGGCCACCTCGTCTTTTTTCAACCGGGTGGGGATGCCCGATTCTCGGCTGATCTCAGTGGCGGTCGTTGTGGCGATCATTCTCCTGCAATTCGCCGTCACCGTGGGGCGCGTCCCCCTCGAGCGCATGTTGTTTCTGGAAACGCGATCCGACCGCGAGGAAATCCGCCGGTTGCAGTGGCTGGAAGAACGTCTTCTCACGGGCTCCGATCTGCGCCAATTTCTCGAATCGCTCCTGGCCGCCCTGTGCGACCTGACCCGCTCGCCGGCCGCTTTTGTCATCGAATGGAACGAAAGCGGCGCGGCATTCCTGGCGGGCGTAGGATCGAGGAGCCTGCTGCCGCTGGAAAAGGATCTCTCCTCCCTGCCCAAGCCGGAGGTGCTCGAATATATTCCTGGCACCGGGAGTCTGTTTCGCTGGGGAGGGTTCTGGCTGCTGCCGTTGCACGCACCGGACCGCGAGGAAATGGTCGGATTGATCGGATTGGCCGCCCTTTCGGAGCATTTGGAACTGGCTCCGGAACAGCACGAGCCTCTGGCGCGGTTGATGGAGCGCGCCGCCGGGGCGCTGGCCGACGAGCGATTGCAGCGGGATGTATTTTCCGCCCTCGACCAGTTGATGCCGGACGTGGAAAAAATCCAGCGGCTTAGCGCGGCGGCCCGCTACGGGCAGGCGAATTTGCTCGCCGCCCCGGCCAACGGGGGAAGCGTCGGGTCGGACCTGGCGCAATGGGTGCGCGAAGCGCTCAGCCATTACTGGGGCGGTCCGAAGCTGACCACGAGCCCGCTGCTTGGGTTGCGCGTGGTTCGCGAGGAACTGGATTCGCACGACGGGAATGCGGTCAACGCGCTGCGCGCCGTCCTGCGCCGGGCCGTCGAGCGGGTGCGACCGGAAGGGGAACGGCGGTTCACCAGCGAGTGGTTGCTGTACAACATTCTGGAGATGAAGTTTCTGGAAGGCAAGCGGGTC
>JBEKDW010000134.1:0-6845 GCA_050014155.1 Anaerolineales bacterium | reverse complement strand
GCGCGCTGGTGGAGGACCGCAAGGATTCGCGACAGATCCATCTGCACACCGAGCCGTGCACCCAGTGCGGCCGCTGCCTCAAGGTGGCGCCTCCCGGCTCGCTGAAAATCGATCCGGTGAATTTTCTGGCCTTTCAGGAAGCCTGCGCCATCAGCACGGCCATCACCCTTTCAACCTTCGCGCCCGGGAAAGCAACGTACATCAGCCTGGCCACGCAGATGACGCCGGTGTGCGATTGCTTCGGCTTTACGGGGATGTCGATCCTGCCGGACGCGGGAATATTCGGATCGGACGATATCGTCGCCATCGACCAGGCCGTGCTCGATACCACCGCCAAGCTGCCGCTGATCGAAGAGAATATGACCGCTTCGCTCCGAAAATATCTCACGCCCGATGTGCATCCGTTCGCCCGTATGCACGGACCGCTGAAGAATCCGTACAAGGTGACGGAATACGGCGAGGCGCTCGGGTTGGGTTCCCGTCAGTACGAACTGATCGACGTGTTGCCCGTAGATGAAAACGCGGAACCCAGCCGGTGGTTCATCTCCGCCACATGATAATAATTTGTCATCGGGAGCCACGATAACCGTAGCCGGGATCGTCGATCCCGGCTACAATCCACTATAATGGTCGCTGATGTCTTCGAAAAAACCGCCCGCCCATAAAACCTTTTTCTCCGCCGGTCTATTCCTAATGGCCGGGTTGTTTGCTGTTCTCGGATGGGCCGGAACGGCCGGAGTTGTCTTCCTCACCCTGCCTTTCCTCCTTCCGCGCTGGCTGTTTTTCTTCTCGCTGTTCTTCGCCTTCGCCGGAACGGCCGTGCCATTTATCTGGTATCTCAACCGCCGGTTTACACCGGCTCGCTTCCCCTCCGAAGGCATCCTCATGCGCGAGGCGCTGGAGACTGCATCGCTTGGAGTGTTCCTGGTCTGGCTGCAGGCCGGACGCCTCTTCACGGTCTTTCTGGGTTGGGCTTTTTTCGGCGCCTTCCTCGCCGTGGAGCTGTTGCTCCGTCTGTATCAAAACAGCCGGTGGACGCCGACTCCTTCCATCGATGAACAAACCTCCGAGGCAAATGGTGAGCAAACCGGCTCACTTCCCTCGGGCGATTCCTCCGCGGGCGAATGACGCTTCGAGACCTGCCTTCCGTCGATTTCCTCCTCCATCGTCCTGAAATTGAAACCCGGCTGGGAGAATATGGCCGCGAGCTGGTCTTGTTCGCCGCACGGTCAGTGCTCGACCGGGTGCGCACTGAAATTCGTGATACCCCTTCCGTTCCCCCGATCGAGGAAATTGTCAACCGGATCCTCCTCTTTTTGGAAGAAGCGACGGTCACTTCCCTGCGGAAAGTGATCAATGCCACCGGCGTGATCCTGCATACCAATCTCGGTCGGGCGCCGCTCAGCCGGGCCGCACTGGACTCCATGATCCGGGTCGGAAAGGGCTACTGCACGCTGGAATACGATCTGAAAGAGGGGGAACGCAGCGGCCGGGCGCCGCAAGTGGAACGATTGCTGCGGCTCCTGACCGGCGCGGAAGCGGCGCTGGTGGTGAACAACAACGCCGCCGCGGTGCTGCTGGCGCTCGCGGCGCTCGCCAAAGGGAAGGAAGTGTTGATCTCGCGCTCGCAATTGGTGGAAATCGGCGGCGGCTTCCGCATCCCCGACGTGTTGCGGCAGTCGGGCGCGAAACTGGTCGAGGTGGGCACCACCAACCGGACGCACCGCGGGGATTACGAGGAAGCGATCACCCCGCGGACCGCGATGATCCTGCGCGCCCATCCCTCGAATTTCCGCATTGTGGGTTTCACCGCCGAGCCCGGCATCACCGAACTGGCAGAGATCGGAACGCGCAGCGGCATTCCCGTGGTGGACGACATCGGTTCCGGCGCCCTGCTGGATACCGCCCGATTCGGGCTGGGGCATGAGCCGATGGTGCAGGAAAGCCTGGTTTCCGGCGCAACGCTGGTGCTCTTCTCGGGCGACAAACTGCTCGGCGGACCGCAGGCGGGCATCTTGGTCGGAAGGACCGAACTCGTAGCGAAGGCACGAAAGCATCCGCTCGCACGTGCGGTACGCGCCGATAAACTTTGCCTGGCCGCTCTGGAAGCGACGTTGATCCATTACCTCCGAGGGGAGGCCGAACGCGAGATACCGGTCTGGCGGATGATCGCCGCGCCGGTGGAAGAGTTGGACCGGCGCGCGCGCCTTTGGGCGCAGCGCATCGGGCAGGGCGAGGTGGTGGATTCCCGTTCGACCGTGGGCGGGGGCAGCCTCCCGGAGGAAACGCTGCCCACCCGGGCGTTGGCGCTGGCGATGAGCAAACCGCAGGCGTTGCTGGCCAGGTTGCGTGCCGGCTCGCCGCCGGTTATCGCGCGGGTGGCGGAAGGACGCGTGCTTCTGGATCCGCGCACGGTGCTGGAAGACGAAGATGAGCCATTCATCGCGACGGTCACCGCCAGCCTGGCTGCATAGATCTTTCCACCCTCGTTCGTTTTTCACTCATCATTCCTTTAATATGGAATCCGCCAGGATCGGCCTTCGCAAGCCGGCGAACCGATATTGTTGGGGAAATCACTATTCCCTAAGCGGGCCCAAAGTTAAATGAAGGCCGAACGCAGCACCATTTATATTTGGGAATCCAGAGGATAGGACGGTGAATTGAACGGTCGAAGGATATTGAAATGATAAAGAATAGAATTATTCTCGCGCGAGTTCAACCCGGCCAGGAGGTTTTTTTGATATTACTGTTTTCGGCCCGAATTTTTTCAATCCGCTCCTGCAGGCAATCCAAAGGCTTGCGGCCTTCATCCCAATACATGAAGTTCTGATAAATCCGGGTCTCCCCCTTGTGGATGAAATATCCCCGGCCGGGCGGTAAACCCGCCATCGGCTGATAGGGGGGCGATTTGGCGTTGTTGAATTGATCGATCACGGCGTTTCCGGAAAAGAGCAAACCGCAACCCATCTTGCGGGCTTTCTTCATCAGCTCGTCGTCATAATCCCTGGGCAGATCGGTGCCGTTCCCCGCGACGATTACGCAAAGTCCCACCTCGCCCCCGGCCGTCAGACATTCCGCCAGCAGATTACCCACCCCTTCGAAGCGCAACGCGAGCCGGTCGTAGTCGTCGATGAACAGAACGTAGGCGGGGTAGTTGTTGAGGAACGCATCCCGGTCGAACCGGTCCGGATCTTTTTGAAACGCCGCTTCCAACGCCGACGATCTCTTATGCATGGCATCGGAAAGCCGCTTTAAGCAGGGTTCGACTTCGGATTGGTTATTGATGAACTCCAGCATATGGGGCAGGTTTTTCAACGGCAGGAGAGTCCGCGCGTGAAAATCAATGGCGAGGAACTGCAAATCCTTGGGGGAATAGTTTTCGGCCAGACCCAGGGCCCAGGTCAGCAGGGCGGTGGTCTTTCCGGATTGCCCGGCGGAGCTTGTCACCAGGAAGACCGGACCGTCATCTTCCAACTTCATCCCCAAGGGGAGGAGTGTTTCGAAATCTTTCCCCTGCGCGCAGGCATGCGGCCGGGCGGTCTTCGGGAGTCGCGCACTTTTTGGCAACGCCACGGAATAAGAAAGGCTTTCAATGATCTGAGGTTTCGGACCCTTCCAGGCGCGCTGCATTTTCTCACCCAGATTCAGCAATTGTTCCATCTGTTCCTGGTCGTTTACCCCATCCGCCGGAAGCGCCGCCTGGAACTCGATCGGCGGAGTGCCGCGCAGGAAACCTCTTCCGGGGCGCGGCGGACGTCCGACGTCCTCCTGCAGCCGGGCTTCCCCAATCAACCCGACAATTCCAAAATATTCCGTCTGGCTGGATTGATGCAGGGTGGCTTGGGCGTGGACGTTGGAATATAAATCCGCCGGCAAATCCGCGGGAAGATACGTGGCTGCCGCCAGATGAATCCCGCTGGAAGCGCTGCCCCCCACCAGCGAGGCGATTTCGTTGATGAACTCCACGGGGAAGACACGTTTGAGACCCAGAAAGTTATCGATGAAGAAGAACAATTCCGGAAGAGCTTCCACGCCCGCCTGGCGGTTGTAGTCCGCGATGGTTCCGACACTCTTCCGGCGGAAAAGATCGTTGCGCCGTTTCAATTCGGTCTGCGCAAACCGCAACAGCCGCTCGGCTCGTTCCGTCTCGAAGCGCGTGATCACCGAACCGACGTGCGGGAACGCCTCGAGCACGCGCAGGTGGGATTGCCCGCCAAAATCCAAAATATAGATTTGCACTTGCGCCGGGGAATACATCCTTGCGATGGACACCGCGAGCGTTTTTAAAAGGGTTGTCTTGCCCGAGGCAGCCGATCCGAAAATCAGAAAGTGTCCGCCGCCCTCTTCCAGGGAAAGTTGAAACAGCGGTTGTTCCTGTTTCTGGGGGATGTCGCATTTCCCAAGGACCGGATCGGTTAGAACGCCGGCTTCCTCCGGGGCTTCCCACTTGCGGCACGGATTCCAGGTGCGGCCGTCCCATCCGCCGGTGAAGTTCTCCTGGAAAAGATCCGGCAGGCAAAGCCGGTCCGGCAACGGGTCCGACCAGACGGGATCCGGTTTCCGGAGTTTCAGATTCTTCATCGCTTCGTTCAACCGGTCGACAATGGCGTTGGCTTCCGTGATCTGCACGTCTCCGGGTTTACCCGACGGCCCGCCCATACGGGAGTGGGGAACCGTGAGCGTTTCCTTGTGACCATCGGGATGGACCACCAGGAGTTGATCCGGTCGCTTCTCGGCGCCCTCCCCGCTGTATTTCCCGCCGCAGTAGGCGATCTGCACCAGCTGGCGTCCGTTGGAATAGAAATACGCCCGGCCGCGCACCAGGCTGATGGCGTCCGGGATGCCGATCATTTGCATGCTGTCATCCGGTTGGCTGGTGCGCAGGCAGACCCGGAAATTCGAGTTCTGCAGAATTTGCGGGTCGATGGCCGACTGGATGTTCTGGGTGGCCAGAATCAGATGCACGCCGAGCGAGCGGCCCAACCGGGCGATGCTGATTAGGCGCTTGCTTTCCTCGGGATGGCGGTTCTTGAATTCGGCGAATTCGTCGAAGACGATGACCAGATGCGGGAGAGGCTGCTTGATGCGCATGGTGCGGTAATCGTCCACGTGGGAACGGCCGAAACGGAAGATGGACCGCGCGCGTTCGAGGATCCGCTTGCGCCGTTCGAGTTCGCCTCCCAGGGCCAGCAGCACCCGCTCGGCATACGACGCGTGGGATTCGATGTCGGTCATCACGCCGACGGTGTGGGGCAGCTTGGCCAGTTCGTTGAAGGCGGCCCCGCCTTTGTAATCCACCAGCGCGAAATTCAGATCGTACGGATGGCAGGTGACGGCCAGGGCCAGGATCAAGGTCTTCAGGACCTCGCTTTTTCCGGATCCCGTCATGCCGCCCAACAATCCGTGCGGGCCGTGAGAGCCATCCTGGTCGCGCAGATCGAAGATGAATTCCGACGTGGCGGAGGTTTTGCCGATCGGAGATTGCAAAAAACCGAACGGAGAACCATCGTTCCACCACTTCTCGATCGGCAAATCCTCCACCTTGGAGACTTCCAGCATCTGCAGGAAGGTGACCATCGAGGGAGGCTGGCTCAGATCTTCCTTCTCGGCCCAATCCACCCGCGAAAGGGCGCGGGCGATCGATTCGGCGCCCGCGAGGTTGCACAAGTCCGGTTTGCAATCGATGCGAATGCTTTCCAGACCGGATTCTTTGTAGGAAAGATTCCCCTGGTGGATCGTAACGATTGCTCCGCACATCCCGGGAATCTTCGCAGCGTCTTCCGTCAGGTAGAGCGCATACACGCCGAGGGCCTGGCCCGATTTGAGGAGCAGATCGATTCCCGGGTGGGAAAATTCCATCGGGAAGGAATCCAACACCACCACGAGGCAGGGGAGGGGCGGGGTTGGAGAGGCGTTTTCTCCTCCGACCATCTTGCGCGCCTCCAGGATCTGCTCCCGGCGTTTGAGTTCCGTCTCCAATTCCAGGAACACTTTACTAGAGTTGGGGTCGGAGAACTGGATTTTCGCGCCCTTCCAGTCGAACGCTTTGGATGCGTGGGGAAGCATGCCCAGCCACGCCCACTCCTGCAGGTGCAGCGGTTCGCCGAAGGCGGCCACCTGGAGTTCGGAAAACCAATGGTGTGTGACCAGGTGGCACAAGATGGACCGTGCGATGCTTATCGTGTCCGACCGCTTTCCGGCAATACCGATCGGACCGGTGTGCACCAATCGCGCGGTGATCGGGACGTCCGGGACGCTTGCGAACTTCTCGGGAAGCGTTTTCGCGAACCCCACTTCCTTCGAGAGTTCAACGGGCGTATTTTTAACTTCCGCCGGGGAAATGGAAATCGAAGTGGGGAGATAGCCGATTCCCAGCCGCGGCATGAGAAAATCCGGATCCGCGGGGCGGCGTTCCCCAAGACGGGGGTCCCGTTCGGTTGCCATGCGCAGGCACTCTCCCAGGTCCGGGTTCGTTCCCCGCATGGCCGCCTGTTCGCGCTCCCGCAGGGAATACAATTGATTTTCCGTTTTTTGAAGTTGTTGGGCGTACTCTTGTTTGCCTTGGACAACCTTTTCTTTGAATTCCTTCTTCTGATTCCGAAAAGCGACATAGGTGACCACATAACCTGCCAGCATCATCGGCAGGAACACTAAATAGGTAAGTCCTCCTCCGCCTCCGGCCAGCATGACCATCAGGACGATCATCAGGAGCATGCCGCTAAGCGGCAGAAGGATGGTCATCCAACTGAAGGTCCCCGGCTCCTGCGGCAACTGCGGTGGAGAGGGGATCTCGACGGATGGCTTGGAAAGGGTTGGTAGAATGCGGGGAGGGCGATTAAATGGCA
>JBEKDW010000133.1:0-6881 GCA_050014155.1 Anaerolineales bacterium | reverse complement strand
GAATTGACCCTGGAAGAACAATCGATGCTGGCGGGGGATCATGGCCGCGCCGTGCAAACCGCGATGCGGATCCTGACCGCGCTGGGCAGGATCTACGGCGCCGCGCGCATGATCCCGGTCCGCTCGGCGCAGATCGCGGGCGTGAGTTACGACAATCTCGGCGAAGCCGGCCTGGCGTGGCTCTCGGAAATGGCCGACGGCGATGGGCATGTTTGCATCCCGACCACGCTCAACCCGGCCGGGATGGATTTGGAGAACTGGCGGCTCTTGGGCATCCCGGCCGATTTTGCCGAAAAGCAATTCCGGGTAATCGACGCCTTCAACCGCATGGGTGTGACGCCCACGTGCACCTGCACGCCGTACCTGGCGGGGAACGAACCATCCGTAGGCGAGTCGATCGCCTGGGCGGAAAGCAGCGCCGTGTGTTATGCCAATTCGGTGATCGGCGCGCGCACCAACCGCGAGGGCGGCCCGAGTGCGCTGGCTGCCGCGCTCACCGGCCGCACGGCGGAATACGGAATGCACCTTTCGGAAAACCGCCGGCCCGGCATAACGGTCGAGGTGCAGGCGCATCCATCCGGCACGGCGGATTTCGGGGCGCTGGGGAAGGCGATCGGCGAGCGGGTGGAAACGCTCGGGGGTAAGCCAATTCCATGGATCACCGGTGTGGAATCCGCGTCGATCGAAGAACTGAAATCCATCTGCGCCAGCCTCGCCACGTACGGCGGGTTGGCGATGTTCCACATGCAAGGGATTACACCGGAAGCGGGCGATTATCCACCGCACGCGGATCAGACCACTGTTACGGAGGACGACCTGCAGGCGGCGAGGCGGTCGCTCACAGACGCCGCCGGCGACGCGGACTTCGTTTCGCTCGGGTGTCCGCATCTGACGCTGGAAGAAGTGGCGCGCATCGCGAAACTCCTGCGCGGAAAACGGGTGACAAAGGAATTCTGGATTACCACCTCGCGGGCGGTCAAGGTAGTCTCCGACCGGCAAGGGTATACGGAGAGTATCGAGGCGAGCGGAGCCAAGTTCGCGGTGGACACCTGCTGCGTGGTGGCACCGATCCGCGGCCGCTTCCGCATCCTCGCGACCGACAGCGCCAAAGCCTGCTACTATGCTCGCGCCAAGAATCAATTCCAAACCCGGCTAATGGATTTCGACCGCGTGGTGGAATCCTCGATGGTGCATCCAGAGGATTCTTCCCTGAACACCCAAGGATCCCGGTGACCAAGATACCCGATTCGGTTTCGTCCGCAAACCCGAAAGCTCCCAACCCCGAAATATTCTCGGGGCGGCCGATCGCGCCGGGCATTGCCGAAGGCGAAGCGCTGATCACAACGGAGAACATTTCATTCTATGGCGGCGTGGAACCCGAAAGCGGAACAATAGCCGAAAGCGGGCACGAGCTGGAGGGGCAGATAGTGGCCGGAAAAATTCTCGTCTTCCCCGCCGGCAAGGGATCGACCGTGGGATCCTATACGCTCTACCGGCTGGCCAAAGCCGGCAAGGCGCCGGCCGCGATCCTCAACGCCGAATGCGAGCCGATCGTCGCGGTGGGTTGCATCCTGGGTGGGATCCCCTGCGTCGACCATGTGCCGATCGATCGGATCTCCACTGGTGACCGGCTGCGGGTGGACGGCGCCAGCGGGCGCGTTGAACTTTGGCGAGATAAATAAAATATCGGACCGATAATAACAGATCGGAACAATCCATCGACCGGCTGAATCCAGGAGAATTCATGGAATCGGAAAATCAAATCCAGACCGTAGGATCACCCTCGCGGTGGGCGCGGCTTTGGCGGCTGTACGGCCGGACTTCCATGCTCGTCCTGGCGATCATCGCCGGCGCGCTTTTCCCGGAGGCAAAGGCTGCCTCCGGTTGGATCCCCTATTTGCTGATGGGGATGCTGTTCTTTGCGTTTCTGGATATTTCCATCCGCCGCGAATCCTTCCACTGGAGTCTGCTTGGAATCTTCCTGGCCAACATCCTTCTGCCATTTGCGATCTTTTTCCTGCTGCGGGCGGTTGATCCGGATCTGGCGCTGGTCGGATACCTGACCGCGGTCACCCCCACCGCCACCGCGGCACCGGTGGTCGTCGGTTTCCTGCGCGGGAAAGTGGACTACGTGGTAACCGCGGTGCTCCTGACCAACGTCGGGATCGCCCTTCTACTGCCATTCACCCTGCCCCTGGTTGCGGGTTCCTCGGTCCACATCTCCACCATGGACCTCCTTCCTTCGGTGCTGGAGGTAATGTTTGTCCCGCTCGGGCTGGCATTGCTCTCCCGTTTGTTGCCGGCCTCCGCGCGGAACATCATCCGCCAGGGAAAGCCGCTGGCTTTTCCGCTGTGGCTGCTGGTACTCTTCCTCGTGACGTCGCAAGCGTCGGCTTTTATACAAAACAATCGGTCCTTTTCCGTCTGGTTGCTGCTGAGCATTGCGCTGATCTCGCTCGCGATCTGCGCGGTGAATTTTGCGCTGGGCGGATGGATCGGCGGCCGCGCCTTCCGCCGCGAAGCCAGCCAGGCGCTCGGGCAGAAAAACAACTCCTTTACCATCTGGGTCGCCCTCGCGTATCTCACCCCTCTGACGGCATTGGGGCCGACCTGCTACGTGATCTACCACAATCTCTATAACGGATACCAACTGTACGAACAGGAGCGGAGCGAAGAACGAGCGGCCCGCGGGGAAAAAGCGGATTAACATTTAACATTTAGTGGTATTACCGGAAGGGGTTTCTTTTCAGGTTCATTTTTTCGGTTCCGATCCTTTTCCCACCTCTCCGGGTTTTCCTGGATGTATCGCCGAATCCGATCAAGGTCGTCATTATCGCGGATAATATGATCGTAAAACCGCGATTGCCATATGAAACCACAATACCCCGCCGCCCGGATGCGTTTGGTTGTTTTTGATTTGAATTGCCCGATAATCGATCCCAACGAATTGGGTTTCCAAGAATATGCGGCGGCGTTTGGCGTAGAGACGCACCGGCGGGGCGTCTCTACGTTTTTCCAACGGGGTGTTTCAACATTATCGCTCCGGGGTGTCTCCTCGTTATCCCGGCAGGGCGTCTCTACGATTTCCCGCCGAGGCGCCTCCAATTTCAAATTATCTGGATGGACGATTCCAATGATTCCGTGCACATGGTCCGGCATAATTACCCATGCGTCCAATTTCACCTTCTTCCGAATTTCCGCGGTTTTTTCCCATTCCTCGGCGATTATTTCTCCTATTGGTGATAGAAGAACGTCACCATCAATAATCTTTGCAAGGGAGGTGAGACGATCCTTAACGCAAATTGTGACAAAATAATATCCTTCTGATGCATAATCCCAACCGCGTAAGCGCGTGGACGGAATTCGAAAGCGATTGCGAAAATTGATTTCCGTTATACGTTCGGGCCGCTGATGTTGTGACATTGCTCCCCCTGTTTCTTCAAGGCATACCGCTATGGACCACGGGTGGCGTGTGTTTATTCCTATTGCCAATGAGTAGAGACACCCCGCCGGTGTGTCTCTACCTTCCCCGGTTTATGGTTCCTGGATCACCCTCGCATCGCTTCTTCCAATTCCCGCTCCCGGAAAGACACAACCCCGGGGACGGGATAGGCTTCCTCGAACGGGCCGGCCTGCCACCAATCCAACCGCGGCGGCATCCCCGGCAGTTCCTCCTGCCCCACGCCCTCGAGCAGCGCCACGATCCCTGCGCGATCCAAACCGGCCGGCACGGCCAGGCTCTCGAGCATGCGCAGGAAGAGCTCGCGGTAGCGCACGGCGTCCACGCAATCGGTTGGGCACCAGGCGTCGTAAGGACGCGCGCCGCCCCCCAGCGTGAGCACATACTCGACCGCTTCCCCCGGCGCGAGGTGCACCCCGCGCGCGGCCAGCTCCCGCGCCGCCAGCGCCACCGGCAAGTTCGTGCGGTACTCCTCCGGCGGATGCGAGAGCCGGTGGCAGATGGCGAGCATCCGCGGCGGAACCGCGCCGCGGCACAGCTCCTCGAGCTTGGCGCGCGCAAGCGCGAACACTTCCTCTTCCAGGAGCGCGCGGTACTCCGCCGCGTTTTGCGCGCGGGCGAGGATTTCCAGCATCTCCGCCTGCGCGTCGCGGATCCAGCGGATCGTGTCGTGCCGGCGCGCCTCGATCCCGCGCATCTTGATCTTGCCGTCCTCGAACGCACCGAAGTAGCGGTTGGCCACCGGGCTCGCGGCGTATTGGCGCGAGGGCGGGAACACCAGCCAGCGGTATACCCCCTCGATGTCGATGCGCACACCGGTCTCGCGCCCGATCTCCTCCACCAGCGCCTGGTGATCCTCGTCAGTGGAGCCCTCTCTGCGCACCCATAGCGCGTCGGTGATCGCGTGCAGGAAGCGGTAGCCGCGCGCTTCGGCGATCTCCTTGGCGCGCAGGAGGGTATCCCGCCCGCAGGCGGTGGTGGATTCATGCGCCTCGATCCGCCCGAAGCGCGCGTTCTTGTAGCCCAGGTACCCGAAGCAGGTGACCAGCAGCCATTTGAGTGCCACCTGCCGCCTCCGGAGCACTTCGCGCTCGGGCCCTTCGGGCAGCGCGCGCGCCGCCCGCTTGAGCGCGAGCCGCTTGGTCAGGAGCGGCTCGAGTGTGAGCGGGACGATCCCTTTGCGGCACTGGCACACCGGATAGCCGATCTCCGGCACCACCCCGGTGCTGGAAGATACGCACTTGGGGCACTCCTTGCCCACCGTCTCGGCCGAGAGGTTGTACTTCACCATCAGGCTGGGGTACATCGAGGCGAAATCCAGCTCGAGCACGTGCTCGTAGAGGCCCGGCTCGGGCTGGAAGGTGAGCCCGCCCTTGTCGGCCCGCACGAGTTCGAGCGCCGTCTTAAAATCCTCCGGCTGGCGTTTGCGGAAGGGGATCAGCCATCCGCGCCGGTAGGCTTCGGCCACCTGCATCGAGCTGATCCCCGTTCCGGAGGAAGTGCGCGCCACCTGCTGCAGCGGCTGGAGGGTGGTGCGCGCGAGTTCGACCAGCCCGTCGAGCCCGTACTCGTCGGCCAGGAACGCGGTCTGCCGGTCGATGTGCAGCCGGCCGAAGAGCCACACCGAGGAGGCGCGGTGCACGATGCGCCCGTAGGAGAAATAGGAGCGCTCGCCCTTGCGCAGCACGTCGCGGCGCGCGTCGCGGTTCAGCGGCAGATCGATGCGCTGCTCGCTTGAGAGGCGCAGGAGTTCGGGCAGCAGAAACGAATCGCCCCAGGCGGTGAGTAGGACGTCAGGATCGGTCGCCAGAAGCGTCTCGCGCACGGTCTGCACCAACTCGCGCGGTGAATCCCACGCCAGGCTGCGATTTCCCGCCGGCGAGGCGATTTCGAGCGGCGCGCGGTACCCGCGCGACGGATCGCGCAGTTCGCCCGCGAGGCGCAGGGTGAGCACGCAAAAAGGCGGCGGCGCGGCGTCGAGGTCCCAGCGGGTCTGATCCGTCTCCACGCCAAGCACGCGCTCCCCCTCGAGGGTGAAGCGGCAGTCGGCGAGTGGAAACACTCCGCGTTCGATTCCGTAGACGATCGCCGGGTCGAGGTCGGCGTTATAGAAGGAAAGGCCCGTCCCGTCTCCCGCGCCGGGCGGCCAGCGTTTCAACGCCTCGCGCACCGCGGCGCGGTACGCGATCGGGTCCGGCGCGGTGACGGCGAGCAGGTCGATCTCCTCTCCGAGGTGGATCTCGAAGCGGCGCTTCCTGGCCAGGCGGAGCCCCTTTTTCCATCCGGCCAGTTCCTTCCACGCGGCGCGCAACTCCGGCCCTTCCCCGGCCAGGAAGAAGGTCATCGGGAAGCGGTCGACCGCGCGCAGCGCGCGGCCGTCCTCGGCCTTCAGCCACAGGACCATGCCCTCGTTGCCGGGGTAGAGGTCAAGGATCCAGGCGCGGAGGGAGGTTGCGGTCATGTTCGAGCGCATCCACGCGCGCCGCAAGCCCGGCGACGGCCGAGGCGGTGCCGATGAGCATGCCGAGCAGGATGATCTGCATCGGCAGCGGATCGGCGGCCATCGAGGCCGCGGCCAGGCGGCGGCGCGCCAGGGCGAACAGGTCGTCGAAGATTTTCTGGTCGGCGCGCGCCAGCGCGCGGCGGTAGCGCCCCAGGCGTTCCTCGGCCTGGGCCAATTGCTGGGTAATGGAAACTAGTGTGCGTCCCATCATTCACCTCCCCGGATCCACGCGCTCATCGGCCTGATGCAGACTCTTCCCTCTCCTCGCCTTGCTCGGGGAGAAGAGGAAGAGGGAGTGGGTGCCTGCCCCGGTGATCTTCCGGGATTCGGTCCGGCCCCATGCGCCAATTGGCCCGGGGCAGGTTCCCCTTTTCCATGGATGGGAAGGGAAGAGGGGACGGGGAAGCCGAGGGCAGGTCCGGTCCCACGCGCCGGTCGGCCCGGCGCAGGATCTCGGAATAGAAATGCGCCCTGTCCGCCACGCGTTCGGAGCGCGGCGGGTGCAGCGTGAGCGCCACCGGCGCGCTGCGGCTGCGGCGGCGCAGAGATGGCCAGAGCGCGCCGAGCAGCCGGCGCGCTTCCGCCAGCGGGACGTTCTCGTCGTAGAACGTGTCCAGCAGGTGCAGCACCACCAGCGGCGCGGCTTCGCCCGCCCCGGTCTCCGGGCCGGGGGCCGGCAGCGAGAGAATGCGCTCGGCCATCTGGTGGCAGGTGAACGCGCGCGAGACGTGAATGCGCGCCAGGATGACCTCGGGCGGCTTCCCGCTGCGGGCGATGTATTCCGCCACCCACAGCGCGTCGAAACGGTTGCCGCCGTCCACCACCCACACCGGCCGTTGCAACGCGATCTGCGCGGTCAGCGCGAGCGCCAGCGGCACGGCGTCCGGCCCATAGAGCGCAGCCAGCCCGGCTGGCGGC
>JBEKDW010000132.1:0-6884 GCA_050014155.1 Anaerolineales bacterium | reverse complement strand
GGTGCTCATGGACACGCTCGGAAAAGTGTTCGGGAGCCGGGCGCCGCAGGACATGAACTTTTCCTTTTTGAGCGGTATCTCCGATCTGTTGGCGACCAAGGATTTCTATACCGCGCTAGCGTATATCCTGCCCCTGGTGGTGATCGCGGTCCTGGTCGGCCTGTGGTGGAACCGCAAACTGTGGCCGTTTCTTGCGCTGATCTTCTTCGGAATCTTCGCGTTCTTCTACACCACAATCTTCACCAACGCGGGCGGGCTGTTCGACGGGCTGGTGCGGTTCCTCGGTTATTGGATTCAACAGAACGCGGATGCGCGCGGCGGTCAGCCGTGGTTCTACTACATCTTCCTGCAAATCCCGATCTATGAATATTTGCCGGCCATCGGCGCGGTCATCGCATTGGTCATCGCCATCCGCCGCAAACTTTGGGCTTCCGCATCCAGCCGGCCGTTCACGCCTTTCTCCGGAGCCGACGAAATAGAAGTCCCCGTTCCCACCGTCGCCCTATTTCTTTTCTGGGCGCTGTTCAATCTGGCGATCTTCTCCTACGCCGGCGAAAAGATGCCCCAGCAAACGATGCTGATCTCCGCGCCGATGATCCTGGCCGCGGCCTGGGTAATCGGATATTTTCTGGAAACGGATTGCTCGCGTTCGGCGCGGGGCTTGCGTGGTCTTGTACTTGTCATTCTCTCGATTCTCGCGATCCTGACCGCCCGGACCGCCTATACCGCCACGTATATCAACTACGATTATCCTTTCGAATATATGGCCTATGCTCACGGCGGAACCGGCCCGAAGATCGTGCTAAATGAAATCGAACGGCTCTCCTACCTCACCACCGGCACCACCAACTTGGTGGTGGCTTACGACAACTACGTGCGCTACCCATTCTGGTGGTCGCTGCGCCACTATCCCAATAAGATCGACTTCGACGTTAACCCGACGGCGGACATTCGCCGCGCGGCGATCGTCGTGGTCGGCGAACAGAACAACGACAAAGTGGTCCCGATCCTCGGGCAGGATTACGTGGGTTTCCGGCTGGTGCGGATGTGGTGGCACAACGAGGATTACTTCAACCTCAAATGGGATTTCATCAATTCCGAATATCTCAGCAACGCGGCCGCCAACAAGCAGGCTTCGCCTCCGCCCATGTCCGGCCTGGAATATCTCAAACTGGCCTGGGGGCACATCTCGCCGTTCATCACCAACCCCAAGGTGCGGGAGGCGGTGTTCCAGATCTGGCTCAACCGGGATTACACCTTGTGGGCCCAATTGAAGGGGAATGGCGGATACACGCTCGACAACTGGTCGCTCGAGGAAGGAATGTATGTTTACTTCCGGAAAGATATCCTCGACTACCTCGGCGGAGCTACCCAGGTGCAAGCCGCCGCGACGACCGGGGCCGATCCGTATGAGCTCTCGCGAATCGATCTCGTCCCCGACCGGACCTTTGGGCAAAAAGGAATCGATCCGGGACAACTCTCCGTCCCGCGCGGCGTCGCCGTGGCGCCCGACGGAAGCCTGTACGTGGCGGATTCGATGAATAACCGCATCGAGCACTTCGACGCCCAGGGAAATCTGATCAAGGCCTGGGGCAGCTTCGCCGACGTCCAACAAAGTTCGGCACCCGGCGGAACCTTCAACGAGCCGTGGGGCGTCGCGGTCGGCCCGGACGGTTCGGTTTACGTGGCCGACACCTGGAACCACCGCGTCCAGAAATTCTCCCCCGACGGCACCTTCATCGCCATGTGGGGCGCCAAGCCGGGCACGACGACCGACGAGTTGGCTTTCTACGGCCCGCGCGCCATCGCGGTGGATGCGCAGGGCCGCGTGTTCGTAGCCGACACGGGGAACAAACGCATCGTGGTCCTCTCCTCCGACGGAGCGCTCCTCGGACAATTCGGAACGCCCGGTGCCGGCGACGGGCAACTGGACGAGCCGGCCGGCCTGGCGGTGGACGAGCAGAGCCGGGTGTACGTTGCCGACACCTGGAACCACCGGGTGCAGATCTTCGCCCCCAATCCCGATGGGACCTACACCTCCGCGGAGAGCTTCGACGTCAGCGGGTGGTTTGGAACCTCGCCGGACACCAAACCGTATCTGGCGGTGGATTCCGTCCATCACGTTTACATCACCGACCCGGGCAGTTGCCGCATCATCGAATTCAACGAACGCGGCGTGGTGCTCTCGGTATGGGGCACGTGCGGAGATGACCCGAATTCGCTCAATACCCCGACCGGCCTGGCGATCGATCCGCAAGGCGGCCTGTGGGTGAGCGATTCGCGCCACGATCGGATGGTGCACTACACCCAGCCCAGCCGGGTGCAGGATATTCTTCAGGCGCCGTAGCCGCCGGGCGAGTCCGGTAGCGTCGAAAGTTCCCGCTTATGCTGCAAACCATTCTGCGCAGAATTCTGTATGCGATCTCCGTCCTCCCTACTCTGCTGGCGCTCCTGCTGGTGCTGGCGGGGGATTCCTACCTCCCGCCGTCGACATCCGACAAAGTCCATATGTACACCGCCCCCTACGAATTCGATTTCATCTCCTGGGAGGCGGATGCCATTTGGGCCAAAGGCCTGCAATTTCTTCTGGGCGACGAGCGCTATCTTTCCGAAGCCGACCGGCACGATACGGTACTGAATTACAACCGGCTGTTGGACAGCATCTTCGCCGACGAGTCCAACCTGGCCAAGATATTTTCCGACCCGGCGGTTTCCAATCCAATGCAGGCATCTACATCGCTGCGGGAAACCCTGGCGCAGAAGCGCCGCCGCCAAGCCGGGGTACAAAGCTTGGTGGAATCCATCCTGCAATCCCAAGTGTCCACGGAATTGAACGCCCAGGGATTTTCCATCGGAGGCGAGGCGCTGCCGCCGGTCCTGTTCCGGTACAGCCAGATTCCATTGGGGCTGGTCATCTCCCCGCGCAACGTCATCCGCCAGGATGCAAACATCCAATTGATTCCCGGTCTGACGCTCGAACAGCAGATCGAACTGGAATCGGAAGTCGAAAAGAACCTGAATGTTTCAGCGCTCGTCGTTCCGCTGGGGGGCTTAGGCACCTACCCCACCATGATCATGGAAAGCTCGTGGCTCAACTGGATTGTGGAAGCCGTGTCGCACGAGTGGACCCACATCTACCTGTACTTCACGCCGCTTGGGCAGCAGTACGAAACCGGGGGGGACATGCGGACGATCAACGAGACCACGGCTTCACTGGTGGGCAAACAGATCGGCGCCATGGTCATCGAACACAACTATCCCGAGCTGGTTCCGCCTCCGCCGCCGCCCGCCGCTCCGGAGAGTTCGTCCCAAACCGCGTCGCAACCTCCCGCATTCGACTATTCCCACGAGATGTACGTCACCCGGGTGGAAGCCGACCGGCTGCTGGCGGCGGGACAAATCGACGAGGCGGAGAAATATATGGAAGCGCGTCGCGTGTTCATCATGGAGCATGTGGCCGAGCACGGCAATTACATCCGCCGGCTCAATCAGGCATTCTTCGCCTTTTATGGAACTTACGCCGACACGCCGGGGGAACGCGGTGAAGATCCGGTCGGCCCGGCCGTGGTAAAGCTGTACAACCAGTGCCCGACGGTCGGCGCCTTCCTGCGCGCAATTTCCAAGGTGACCACTTTCCGGCAGTTGCAGGGACTCACGGCTGCGGGTGGACAATGCGGTTGACGCAATGGACATGCCCTTCTTCCCCGGCCGCAAGCTCGATCCTCCGGAACCACTGGCGATTTTTCTGCCGCCGTACTACGAAGGAGTGGGCGCGGAGTTCCTCCGCCGCCTTGGCAAGCGGGGCAAGCGGGTAGTCGATCCCTTCGGGCAGTCTCCCGCCCTGGCATTGGAACTCGCGCGGGCCGGCGCGGCGCTGCTGGTGGCCGCGCCCAATCCGGTGATCCGGGCGCTCCTCGGATTGCAGGCGGACCCTCCCGCCCCGGAGCTCATCCGCAGCGTGCTGGCGCGCCTGGCCCGATCCTCCCCTTCCACCTCGCCCGATTCCTCCGTCCATTCCGCTGAAACCCTGGAAGCACTTGTCCGCAGTTTGTATATCGGAACCTGCGCCTTTTGCGGCCGAGATTCCGAAGCCGAGGGATTCATCTGGGCGACCGAGGCGGACCCGAGGGCTCTTTCCCCGGAAGCGGAATCCGAATCGCCGGAACTGCTCCACGAACCGAAAAAAAAGAAACACCAGGCGCGCCTCGTACGGCGGATTTGCAGCTGCCCATCGTGCGGCCACACCGTCGAAGAACCGATCACATCCTCCGACGAAACCCGCATGCCGCCCGAATCCTCGCGCCGGATGCTTTACAACCTCGCCCTCGAACGGCTGGCGCCGCTCGACGATTGGTACCGCCTCAACGCCGCCGAAGCCCTGGATGTATACCCCTCGCGTTCGATTTACGCTTTGTTCCTCATCCTTACCCGGTTCGAACTGATGAAACTCGATCCCGAGGAAAAGCGATGCGCGGATTTGTTGATGCTGACGGTTTTGGACGAGGCGCACATGCTGCGGGGACATTCCCACTCCGCAAGGTTGCGGCCCCGTTCGCTCCAGCCTCCTGCGGAATATCGCGAAGTTAACGTCTGGCGGGTGATCGAGAAGGCGGCCGAAGATTGGAGCCGCCCCGGCCGGCCGGTGCCGGTCCGAAAATGGCGCAAGGGCGAAAATTTGGAAGAGGGGACGATATCGACCTATACGGGAACTGCGCGCGACCTGGCCCCCGCGTTGGGAGACCTGGCGGCGGATTTCCTGATCAGCTTTTTGCCGCGTCCCAACCCGGCGGCCTGGACCCTTTCGGCGATGTGGGCGGATTGGCTTTGGGGACGATCGGCCGCCGGATCCCTGACCGGCGCTTTGCACCGCCGCCGCTATGATTGGAACTGGCATGCGCGTGCGTTGACCGCATCAGCCATGTCCCTGGCGGACCACCTCCCGGCCGGAACTCCGGTGGTCGCGCTCGGTGGGGAGACGGAGCCGGCATTCTTCGCCGCGGCGCTATGGTCTTTCTATCAGGCCGGATTCTATTTAGATGGAAGAGCCCTGCGGTTGGATACCGAATGCGCTCAACTGCTCTGGTCGGCGCCCGGTCCGAATCACACCCCGGCATCCCGCGGCCCGCAGAGCCTCGAGCCCGCGGCCGAACTGGCGCGCCTGGCCGCGCGCCAGTTAATCTCCTGGCGGGCGGAACCCACCCCGCTCGAGTTGCTGCATGCCGCAGCTTGGAGCGAGACGGTCCATCGCCGCATGCTGCCGCCGGTCTCACGGCCGGATGATGAAAAAGATTTTTCTCATCACCTGGCCGTTCTCTCCAAGGCTGTCGAGGAGGATCCGGAAATCCGCTCCACCTCTCCCAAGGATAGCGAAACCGGCCAAACCTGGTGGCTTCCGGGAGATGAAGTGCTCACCAGCCCGCTGGCGGACCAGGTGGAGATGGAGGCGGCGCGGATCCTGCTGGAGAACGGCCCGCTGACGGCCGAGGAGTTGGATAACCGCATCTGCTCGTTCTTCCCCGGGCTGCTGACACCCGAACTTCGACTGCTGCAGGCCTGCCTGGATTCCTACGGGCTGACGGTGGAAAACGGCACTCTCATGCTGCGCCCGGAGGACCATCCCGCTTCCCGCGAAGCGGACTTAAAGACCATGCGCGACACCCTGGGCGAGCTGGGAAGGAAAATGGGGTATGCGGTGAAAGAGGAAGGCGAGCAACATTGGATCGACTCATCCGGAGAAGAGGTGAGTTGCTTTCAGTTCACCGCCTCGGCCGCCGTCGGCCATTTTCTGCTCCAACCGGTGGCCGATCCCAAACACGCGTGGATCGTTCTCCCCGGCGGACGGGCTCCGCTGGTTCTCTACAAGCTGCGCCGGAACGTCCTCCTGCGCCGGGCCGTGAATACCGGATGGCGCTTCCTTAAATTCCGGCACATCCGCCGACTGATACAGGATCCTCTCTTGCGGCCGGAGAATCTCGACGAGCGGCTCGGATTGGATCCGTTGGGAACTACCGAAGACCGGGTTCCATTCTTATGAGTGGGAATGGCCGATTGGCAATATCACGCGGGGATTAAGCCTCCTGCTTAATATCCAAATCCCGGCTTCGCCGGGCTCTCTTCCATTGTTTGTCCGGCCTGGTAAAAAGTAAAGGGACCGGCTCCCAGACTGTCCAACTTTTTCTTATGGGGATTGCGAGGTGTTACTTCGTCTCGGAGTAATACCATTCGCTGGCCAATGCCAGCCGGTCGGATTCGTCATAGAGCGGGCCGAGTGGAATTCCGGCAATGCGAGCATCCACGGCATAGCTGTAGACCGGATGCCAGAGGAACAGAGCGGGGGTTTGGTAGGCGAACCGGTATTGGAAGGTCAGATACAATCGCGCCCGGTCGTCAAAACTCATGGTGGTTCTGGCCTCTTCCAACAGTTCGCTGATTGCGCGGTCGTCCAATTGCGAGTAATTTTGGCCGTCAGGGGTTTGAGTCTGATTCCAGAAAGGATACGGATCCGGATCCGGATATGGCGCCAGACTTAAGTCAATCAGCGCCGCCTGATAGGTGCGGGGTGTCAGGTTGTCGTCGATCAGGGAACGGTAATTCGCCGGTTTCAGCGTCACCTTCACGCCTACCTTAGCCCATTGCGCCTGGATGGCGGTGGCGACGGCCTCCTGTGGCTGACCTTCCGCATAAAGCATAGTAAATGAAAACAAGGCGTCTTTATTTTTCCTGACGAAGGCGTCGGTGCCGGGGGTCGCGCCCGCCGGGATGACCCACCCCGCCGCATCCAGCAACCGGGAAGCTTCCTCCGAATCAAACGGCACCGGAGCCAGGTTGGGATCGGCCGCCCAACTCCCGCGCAGGATCGGGCCGACAGCCTGGATCGCCTGGCC
>JBEKDW010000131.1:0-6888 GCA_050014155.1 Anaerolineales bacterium | reverse complement strand
ATAATTGTCTATTCTCGCCAATCCCTTCTCAAGAATCCTGTAACTTCGAGGAAATGACAAGGCCTATATCAGCGGGAAAGGTCTCCATGAAAATCCTTCGATATCTCCTTTCGATTTTTCTTCTCGTTTTGCTCACGCTCACCGCCGCATTTGCATTTAATTGGAGGTATTACCACGATTCCCCAATCTTATTCTACGTCTCGTTTCTGATCGATAAATTCGGGATGGTCCCTTACCGCGATATTTTTGAATACAATATGCCGGGAACCTATCTGGTTTTTCTTATCATCGGCAGACTGACCGGGTATTCGGTCCTGGGGATTCGAATACTGGATTACATTCTCCTGGCGGTCATTATTTTTCTGGGTTGGTTGTGGATGAGGAAGCTGAGCGGATGGGCGGGGCTCTTCGGCGCGGTCGCCTTGGCGCTGGCCTACCTCTCGCTGGGCCCCACGACGATGCTTCAGCGCGAATATTTAATGCTCATCCCCATTCTCTGCGGTTTAGCCGCATATTCGAACATACCCCCGGAACGCAACGGATTGCGGTTTCTATTAACGGGATTATTTTTTGGAATCGCGTCCACCCTAAAACCGCAAGCCTTCGTCGGGTTGCTCCCCGTGTTGGCGATGGAATGGTATTCCGCGGCTTCGGAACCGGGCCCTTCCCAAAGGAAAAAGTTCACGGCGTTCCTCAACCGGATCGTGCCTTGGATGATGATCGGGTTCCTAACGCCATGGATAGTTGTTTTTGCCTACTTGGGATTCCACGGAGCATTGCCGCAGTTCCTTGACATAGTCTTTAATTATCTTCCTCTCTTCGCGCAGATGAACGGCGACCATCAGATCGTTTTGGGCGTCAGCCGGATCTTCGCACTCGTCATGAACTATCTGAAAATGGGCGGATATGGGATCTGGATTGCTCCGGCGATCCTGGGGACATATCTTTTACAACAATCCCCCGACATCCCTCCGGAGAAGAAGAACCACGCCTCGCTCCTGCTCCTGTTGGTAATCGCGTACTCGATCTATCCCGTCTTCTCCGGACAGTTCTTCCCCCATCATTGGCTTCCTTTCGCATTATTCCTGTTCCAGGCGGCGTTTTTGTGTCTAACCGTGAAAGTCAAAACAGGGAGCCCCCTTTTCCGGTGGTTGCCGGCCGGGGCGCTGTTGGTCATTTCCATATCCCTTGTACGGCCGGACACGCTCTATAACTTCCGACAGCTCATCGTGGAGCATGTATTGCCCGCCGCGAATAATCCCAAAGAAGGTCGCGTGGACGAGATCGCCGCCTTTTTAGAAACACATCTCCGTCCGGGGGATACGGTTCAGCCGCTGGATTGGGTCGGCGGCGCGGTCCACGCGATGCTCATCGCCAGGGTCAAAATCGCAACCCCCTTCATTGTCGACGAATACTTCTACCACGACCTTAATTTACCGTACGTCCAGCGGATCCGGCAGCGGTTCATCAGTGATTTGGAAAGCGCCATGCCCCGGTACGTGGTCGAAGTGTACGACGACGGACCCTACTCCGAACCGACGGGTCCGAATACGTCGCGGGATTTCCCCGAACTGCGGGCTTTTCTGGCGGAGAACTATTCCATTGTCAAGGAAGGTCAGGGGTATCGGATCTACGAACTGCGGACCAAATGATCGCCAATGTTTTTCCCATTTTATTTTTATATGACACAACCCGATAGACTGCTGTCATGCCCGCGGAAGCGGGCATCCAGAAAAAGCCCGATGGGTGAATTCAAGCATGTTCTGGATTCCCGCTTTCGCGGGAATGACGAACATTCCTCACTCGTTTATCTCTATCATCTCCGTGAAAATGACCCTGTGTAGTCTGCCGGTAGTTTCACGAAATTCCTTGACCTCACCGGTGTGGGCTTCCATCAATTTATTGAAAAACGATAGATTTACTATCAGCAGAAAATTTATTTCATCCCCTCAATAATCTCCGCCGCCAGATCGTACCGCCCGAACGGCGGCATGAGATACGCCCCTTGTACAATACCGCGCAACTCATTCAATAGTTCCACCGCGATGCGCACCCCCTCTTCCGGCGCGCGCTCGCCCGCCCGTTCGATCCGCGCCCGGACCTTCTCCGGGATCGACATCCCCGGCACCTCGTTGTGCAGGAAGGCGGCGTGTTTCGCGCCGTAGAGCGGCATGATCCCAGCCAGCACGGGCGCATTCAGCGCGCCGAACTCGCGCCGGTAGCCATCCAAGAAAGAAGCCGCGCATTCCGGCTCGAACACCGGCTGGGTGAGAATGAAATCCGCGCCCGCGTCGAGTTTCTTGCGCAGGGTTTTCATTTCCTTCTCGGGCGTGCTCGAGCACAGGTTGAGCGCGCAGCCTACGAAGAACGCAGTCGGCGCGCCGATATCCCGCCCGGCGTGATCGCGGCCTAGGTTGAAGGATCCCTTGATCATGCGGATCAAGCCGGAGGGGACGATGTCGTAGTTGTCGGCTGATTGCGGAAAATCCCCCACGGCGGTCGGGTCGCCCATGACCACGAAGAGATTCCGGATGCCGAGCGCATACGCCGCCAGCAGGTCGCCCTGCACGCGCAGTAGGTTGCGCCCGCGGGTCGGGAAGTGCAATACCGTTTCAATCCCGAAGCGCTCCTGGATCAAGCGGCACACGGCCCAGGGGCTCATGCGCATGCGCGCCATCGGGCTGTCGGCCACGTTGATCACGTCCGCGCCCGCCTCGGCAAGCATGCTCGCCCCGGCCATCAGCTTGTGAGTGGAAAACCCCTTCGGCGAATCAACCTCAACCCCGATGACGAACTTCCCCGAGGCAAGCTTGGCGGCAAATTGGGTCGGCTCCGGCGGCTCGGCTGCGAGTTCCTCGCCCGGCGCTTCCACCGCGATCGTCGCGCCGGTCTTCACGGGCCTGAAGGATTCCAGCGCGCGGCCCATCGCCGCGATGTGCTCCGGGGTGGTACCGCAGCAACCCCCGATCACGCTCGCACCCGCTTCGGCAAACGCAAGCGCGTACCGGCCGAAGTATTCCGGCCCGGCCGGGTAGAGGATCCGTCCGCCAACGGTTTCGGGCCAGCCGGCGTTCGGCATCGCGGAGAAGCGCGCTTGCGGTGCCGCCGAGCGCATCTGCCGCAGGATGCGGATTGCCTGCGCCGGGCCGCTCGAACAGTTGACGCCGATCAGATCCGCGCCCGCTTCGGCCAGGATGCGCGCCGCCTCGGCCGGAGAATCGCCCAAGAGCGTCAATCCGTCGCGGGTGAAGGTCAGGCTCACCCCAATGAACCGCGCTCCCGCAACTCGGGTTGCGCGCAATGCCGCGAGCGCTTCCTGGACGTCATTGATCGTTTCGATCAGGATCAGATCCACGCCTTCTTTTAATAGAAGCGACGCCTGTTCGTGGAAGGCGGCCTCCGCTGCCTCCGGTTTCACACGCCCGTAGGGGGAGAGGCGCACGCCGAGCGGCCCCATGCTGCCCGCCACGAGCGATCCTCCCGCACCAAGTTCCGCCTCGCGCCGGGCGATTTTTACGCCGGCGCGGATGATATCCGCGAGCTTGTTTTCCAAACCGGCCGCCGCGAGCTTGTAGCGGTTGGCGCCGTACGTATTGGTCTCGATGATCTGCGCGCCGGAGCGCAGGTAATCCCGGTGCGCCTGCGCGATCAGCTCGGGGCGCTCGAGGTTGAGCGCGTCCATGATTTCGTCCGGCGCGATGCCGCGCGCGACCAGGAGCGTTCCCATTGCGCCGTCGGCCAGGAGCGGTTTGCCGCCGTTTAAAGTGAGCCGTTGCAGAAATTGGTTGGTCATACTCTCCTATGGAATGTCATTCCTAATCGATGTCATTCCGAGGCCGGAAGGAAGTGAAGGCCGAGGAATCGGTGACTATTTCCACAAACCATGCATTTCCTCATCCATGCGTTACCGATTCCTCCACTTCCGTCTCGCTCCGCTCGATGTCGGGGTCGGAATGATATGCTCCATGTGATTTACAATCCGTTCTTCACCCTTCCCCCGTAAATGGCGAACAGCCCGTACCGGTAATGGCATTCCACGTCGGAAAAATCCGCTTCCCGGAGCGCCGCGAGCTGTGCCGGGAGCGGGTCGAAGTGATTTTCCTCCTTGGTGCGCGCTCCATCGGGTACGCCATCGTAGGATTGTTCCAGATGCAGCGCCCGTTGATTCTCCACGATCCATTCACGCCACAGGGCGAAATGCCAATCGGTATAGTCCGGCGTCTCCGAAGTGATAACGTCGACATTGAGGAAATGCCCGCCGGGCCCGAGCAGCAACCGCAGCGCGCGGAAGAGCGCGGCCTTCCCCGTCAGCGGGAGGTGATGGATGGCCAATGCGGAGAAGATGCCGTCGAAGCGCGGGCCAGACAACCCGCTGTCGATAATCTCCTCGAACGACATCACGCGAAACTCGACCGGTAGGCCCGCCAGCCGCGTGCGTGCGGCGGCGATCATATCGGCCGAACCGTCGGCGGCCACGATCTCCGCCGCGGGTAGCGCGCGATGAAGCGTTTCGGAAACCGCGCCGTCTCCACAACCCAGGTCCAGGACCCGCGGGCGCGGGAGTGATCCTAGGAACGCGCGGGCATAGGAACCGAGCACCCGCGCGAGGGTTTCCCTCTCCGGAATATAAAAATTCGAATGATCCCGGTATTCTTGCGCGTACTCCGGCCGGCTCCAATTCTTCAGGCTGCTGGACGTCATTGTCTTCCTCCAGGAAAATTCATTTCCCCAATTGCCGCGCTGTTCAATCGGTCATCCATCAGCCGTGGAACAGGCCCGTGATCCCCATCCACAATTGGTACACACCAAAAACCGCGAGTCCGGTCGCCGAGAGAATCACGAGGAGCCGACGTAAGCGAAGGTTCAACCGCCGCGCGGAGGAAACCACCAGGATGATCACCGCATTGAAAAAGATCATCACAAGATAAAACGCCGCGATCAATCCGATTCCGAAGGCGGGATTTTGTTGCCATCCGACGATTAAAATCGGGCCGGTGACCAAACCCCAGAAAAGGTATGGGTTGGGATTAAGCAGATTGATCAACACAGCCTGCAGCAATCCCCTGGGTTGGGCTCCTTCCATCGCATCCGTCTCTTCCGGCGCGTTCCGAACTGAACGAACCGCACTCGCCGCGAGGTAGATCAGGAAGGCGCCGCCGATGACTCGCAGTGCGATCACCCACAGATTGGGGATGGCCGCCAAAACGAATACCACCACCGCGATGATTGGCAGGTCGCTCAGCAGCGGGACGATCGCGAGCACGATCGTCCGCCGCCAGCCGTGCTTCAGGGTCTGCAGGATGATGTACGCCTGCAGCGGGCCGGGCTGTACCGCGGCTGCGAAACCGAAGACGATGCCTTGAAGGATGTAAGCGATCATGTCAATTATGCAAGGTCATTCTTAAATGATGTCATCCCGAGCCCGTTTTTTGGGCGAGGGATCGCTGACTCTATCCACAAAGCCTGCTCTCCTCATCCACACGCTACCGATTCCTCGTCGCTCTTTCAGGGCTTCTCGGAATGACATACTGAGTGTGCGTTATGATCCCATGGGATCGGAGACCCTTTCCACAAATCAATCTCATCCCCGCCTCGCCTGCGGCACCGTGAAATATTTCGCCTCCGAATGGTGCACTACGATCGCGGCGGTGGATTGTTCCGGCACGAGTTGGAACGCGGGCGTGAGCGCCATGCCGAGTTCCTTCTCCGCGGGAAGCAGGTCGAACACTTTGCGATGATCCTCAAGCGATGGGATAGCGGGGTAACCCCACGAATAACGCTTGCCGCGGTCCGCGGGCAGCGCGAGTTCGCTCCGGATCCTGCGGTGCAGATACTCGGCCGCCGCTTCCGCGGTCTGCACCGCGAGCCCATGCAGGTAATAGCCCTTCGAATATTCGTCGGCCGATTGCAGTTTCTCGAAACGGGCGGTCGCCTCCCGGCCGACCGTCACTACCTGGAAGATCGCCAGATCCATTAGGCCGGAATCCACCGGAGCAAAATAATCGGCCAGGCACAACCTTTCCTGCTCCGGCTGGCGCGGGAAGGTAAAGCGCGCCAGCTCGCGCCGTGCGCCGGTGGGCACCGACGCCGGATCGTAGACGATCAACGCGTCGCCCGCGGATTGGGCGGGGAAGTATCCGTACACTCCCTGCGGGTGCAGCCACGGCGCGCGCAGGGCCTCGCGCGTCATTTGCTCGAGCCGAGCGTCGAATTCCTTGCGCAGCCGATCCCAATCTGCACCGTGCGTATTCTTGGCCCCCCACGAGAGGCGGTAGAGCTCGTCGCGGTCGAGGCAATCGAACACTTCGTTCAGCGGCATATCGCGCACGACGCGCGCGCCGTAGGATGGCGGAACGGGGATCGGAACGCGGTGTGCGGCCGCCTCCGAACGGAGCGGCGCGCCCGGTGCGAGTGCAGCCGGCGGAGAAATCTTCTCCTCCTCCGCCTCGGCGCGATTGGCGCGGATCGCTTCCTCGCGGGCGACCGGGTCGCGCAGTCTTTCCATCGTCGCAAGCCCCTCAAAGGCGTCCTTGCAATAGAACACCCCGCCTTGGTACGGCTGATGTTCCTGCCCGAAGAGAATTCTACGGCCAAACGTGCGGTTGATCGCGGCCCCGCCGATGAGCACCGGCGTGCGCGCCCCGCGGCGGTCCAGTTCCTGCACCACCAGCGGCATCTGGCGGCTGGTAGAAACCAGCAGCGCCGAAAGCCCGATGGCATCCGCTTTCTCCTCCTCCGCCCGCGCCACGATCGTCTCCACCGGCACCTGTTTCCCCAGATCGATCACCGTGAAGCCGTTGTCGTGCATCGCCTTCCAGACCTCGTCGGTGACCACGCTCAGCGTTGTGCCCTTCGGAATCGATCGCCAGGTGAGCGAGAGGTTGGAGC
>JBEKDW010000130.1:0-6911 GCA_050014155.1 Anaerolineales bacterium | reverse complement strand
ATATCGGGGCCGAAGACGTTCTGCTGGAAATCGGCGCTGGTGTGGGAAGCCTGACCCGGCACCTTGCGGCGTGCGCCCGCCGCGTGATTGCTGTGGAGATCGACCCACTGCTGATCTCACTTTTGCGCGCGGCACTTTCATCCTTCCCCAACGTAACCCTTGTCCAGGGGGATATTCTGACTTTGCCGGTCGAAGACCTTGTGGGAAATGCCGCATCGGGCAACTATAAAGTGGCGGCCAACATTCCCTATTACATCACCTCCGCGATCATCCGCCGGCTGGTGGAATCGAGCGTCTCGCCGATCCTCATGGTCCTGACCGTGCAAAAGGAAGTGGCCGAGCGGATTTGCGCCCAGCCGGGGAAGATGAGCTTGCTCTCGCTCAGTGTGCAATATTATGGAACCCCGGCCATCGTGGGTAAAATCCCGGCGGAGGCGTTTTACCCGGCCCCCAAGGTGGATTCCGCAATTGTCAAGGTAGAATTCCATAGCCCGTCGACGAGGAATATCGAGGAAGCCGGATGGATGTTCCGAATAGCGCGGTCGGGTTTCTCGCAAAAACGAAAAATGCTTCGCAACACACTTTCGGCGGGATTGGTTATTCCTCCGAAGGATATCGAATCCTTTTTAAATAGAGCCGGGGTGGACCCGAAGCGCAGAGCGGAGACTCTGACGGTTGCCGAATGGGTGAAGCTCGCCGAAACGATACCCTCAATTCCACAGAAATAATCTCATCGCGGCAGATGAGCAGATCGTAATTATTTATTGGATTTAGAATGCGAGTTGGAAACCAACAGAACAAAGAAAACGACAGGATTTTGTATTGAGGATAAATTCCTCGAACCTTTTTATCGATTACCGAAAAAAATTCCTATTTTCAAAAAACCACAGAAAGATGTAACCGGAGATAGCCAATGGGAACAAATACAATACTCCGATGCAAAGACTCCCTTTGGATACCACAACCGAGAAGAAAAGAAGCGGAACGCCCGTGAGTATCGACAGGCCTTGTGACGCCAAAACGTAAATCCGGGCCCAATTCCTCATCGTCCAAAGCCCCCAGCCAACGACGAGATTGAGGACCGAAAAAATAAACAACACGATCAAAACAATCGCAAAATAGGCGGGCAGCAGCTTCACGAGGTTCGGATCGACCGCTCCGGTATAGTTTAATTGCGTGGAGACCGTGGATAAGTTAACGGACGATGCATTTCCCAGAAAGACAAAAAGAGAAAAAATCCCTGAGATACCTCCGATGAGCGTCAGCGCCGAATAAAGACTGACGCATCCTGGGCGTTTATACCCCGAGGCGCGCCTTCTATTGGCCGGGCCGGTGCCGGAGCTCGCCTGAGGTGTTATTTTTCCAGATTGATCCGGCGAAATAGGGAGTGGTTTTTTACAGAAATAACAGATCGTGGCTGTATCGTCGTTAAAGGAACCGCAGGAGGGACATTGCACCGTCAACATGATGAGTTTTATTAATCGACATTAGATGGGTTTCGTGATGAAGGAAAAATTCATTCAAAAGTCCTTTTATGTTCGAAAAACCAAACAACGCAGTACACGTTAAGGAGGACTCCCAGAAGAAGGAGGAAAAAATTGATCACATTTACCGGTGTAGTGTAGAAGTGGATAACAAAATTACCGAACAAGGCGAAATTCCCCACCAGGAGCATCATCAGAAGAATGAGCACGATGGTACGGGCCCACTTTTTTAGATTTAACATTCCCCAACAAAGAATGAGGAACATGCCGATGGTGACAACCACGGGGATCGGGAATTGAATGGCGATATTAATATAGTCTCCCAGGCCGTTTAAATAGTAGGAGATATAAACTCCCGCGTCCGTCGGTAGGACGGGAATTTTCCATTGAATGAGTTTGTACACGCCATTAATCCATTGAAAGACGACGATGATGGAGAGAAAGACAAGTATCCCTGAAAAGAATACCAGGCATCCCGGAGGGGATTTCCGTTTGAGGGGGGTTGCCGGTGAAGAAAACGTGACGGTCTGTGGTCCGGGCGTCTTGGAATGTTTTTTCTTCGGTTTGCCGGGTTGGTCGGGGAGCTGCTTGTGGCAAAAGTAACACTCCCCCGCCTGGACGTCGTTGTATGAACCGCAATAAGGGCATTTCTCGGTAAGCATTTTTGTTTCCTCAAGGCTCCATCGCCCGGTCTTTGGGTTCCAAACGGTGGTGCCGGAGCCAGAGTTGCCAAACCCTCCAAGCCGCCTCAATTTTAACACCCATGCTCATTTTGGATTCCCCGATCCGACGGTCCTCGAACGTGATCGGATATTCGCCTACACGGTATCCCAGCCGCTGGGCGAGGTATGCCATCTCCACCAAGAATACGTAGCCGTTGGAGCCGATGCGATCCAGACCGATGCCCACCAGGGTCTCCCGCCGCCAGAGTTTAAATCCCGCCGTGGGGTCGTGGGTCCGGAGACCGAGGATGGTCCGCGCATAAAAGCTCGCCCAGCGCGAGAGCATTTTGCGTCCGACGTCCCAGCGTTTGTCCAACCCGCCTCCGGGGATATACCGCGAGCCGACGACGACGTCGTAGTCGGCCAGGAGTTGAGCCATCCGCACCAGGGCGTCCGGCGGATGGGAAAAGTCGCAGTCGATCTGGGCCACTACCTCGGTGCGTTGAGCTAGCGCGGCGCGAAATCCGGCCAGGTAAGCCGTACCCAGACCGAATTTCCCGGGGCGGTGGATCACCGATATCCGGCCGCCGGAATTCTTTGCCAACGCATCCGCCAGTCCGCCGGTTCCATCCGGGGAGTTATCGTCGACGATCACAAGGTTGAGATCGGGAAACGGCAGGGCGCGCAACGCCGTCACCATGGCCGTCAGGTTTTTCGCCTCGTTGTAGGTTGGGATGACGACGGATATCGAAGCAATGGCAGTCATAGGGTCCGCGAAGGCGTTTGATCCAGAGCGTTCTGCAGAGAATCCAGTGATGGGAATGTCCCATCCGCAGACGAGAGGAATCGGAAATGGAATGTTACTTCCGCCGGAGTCTGATTGGAATCCAGTTTGGCCATGACCGGGTAAAACGACCGGGCGGTTTGATCGAGCGTTGCGGCAATGGTTTTGGCAAACTCAATCAGCGAGGGCATGTCGCTGAGAATGACGAATTCGTTGAACGACAGATGGCCAACCATGACGCCGACCTTCAGTTGTGCGGCAGCGCCATGTTGAAGCGCCTGACCGATGGCATGCAGCATGTCGTCGGCCACGGGGAACCCGCGGCTGGCGCGAAAGGCGTCCATGCCGTGGACTTGGATGGTCACGATCGACCAATCCGGTTGCAGGAGGATCCGCTGCAGTCCGTCTTCCACTGGTTTGCCTTCGGGGAGTGCGGTCACCGGATTCGCCGTGCGTTTCCTCCGGGCGCGGTCGACGGCGTTGCGTACGCGTAAGCCGATCTCCTGCAGGTCGAAGGGTTTGCCAATGTAATCGTCCACCCCAACCTCCAACCCCTTCAGGCGGTCGTTGCGGTCCCGCAAATCGGTCAGCATCAGGATCGGAACTGCGGCCGTCCGCCGACTGCTGCGCAGCCGCCTTGCCACCTCAAATCCGTCGATTCCCGGCAGCCGAATATCCAATAGGACCAGATCCGGATGCGTGTCCAGGGCGAGCGGTTCCGCTTCTTCCCCGTGGCGGACGCATTCCGTCCGGTAATTCTGGGATTGAAAATAGGTTTCCAGAAGACTGGCCGTACCGGCATCGTCTTCTACTATTAACAGCAGCGGTTTTTCCGCCATATCATTTCCTTAAAGGACGCCTGCGATGGAAAACTCGCACTGCGAGTCACCCTGCGCCATGCATCGGATCTCCGACGTTTTCACAGCGGGTCCTGCGCCGAACCAATCCGCCGCCGCTTGTACCATTCCGCCCATGCTGTGGCATAGGTAGCCCGCCGCCGGCCGTCCCGCGCATTCCGGACAGGAAATGATCCGGAAGCGGACCTCGTCGCCGGCGATCTCGCACTTGCATTCTACGTCACTGACAAGTCCGAGCAACCGGACGATGGATTGCATCCGAACTTCGAATGGGGGTGCGGCCGATTCTAAGGAGAAACCGGAATGCTCCGCGCCGACCATTGCTGCTGTCATTTTCAACAGCCGTGTAAACGCGGTTCGTCCGGCACTCGTGAGAATCCACCTGGCTCCCGACTCTCCGTAAAACTCCGTCACCGATGCGCAGATTGCGCTGTAACAGGAAAAGTCGACCGACTTTTCCAGGTCCTTGGCGGATCCTTCCGGGCAGCGAATCGGACTCGGGATCGCGCGCAGCACGGCGTTCGTTCCCTCGAGGCCAATCGTTTCGGTTAATGCCTCCTGAAAAAAGAACATCCAACGAACGGGAAGGTATTTTCCGGTGGCACGCAGAAGCACTGCTCGCTCCCTGAAAAAAACCGTTCGCAGGAATGTAGCATAGGGGTTAGGCGATGTCAAGCGATGCGGGCGTTCGCGCTGAATGAAGAAGGAATTATGACCGGAGCAGGAAGCAAATGCTTGCCCGTGCAGGCCGGATATGGTATTATCAGCGAGACCTTTTCCCGTTCCGTGCTCGTTCAGAAAGAGGCATTGGATGGTTCAAAAGACTCGAGTAGATCAAATGGTTACCCGCCTGCGGGATATGCAGGCCAGCACTCCCGATGTGGAAGCCTCCGCGGTAGTCAGTGTCGACGGATTGATCATCGCCTCCTCGCTCCCGGCCAGCGTTGAAGAAGACAGGGTATCCGCTATGTCGGCGGCGATGCTCAGTCTGGGAGAACGTATCGCGGGCGAACTGGGCCGGGGGACGCTTTCTCAGGTGTATATCCACGGAGACAAGGGCTATGTCCTTTTGACGGCCGTTGGTACGGAAGCGGTGCTGACGGTACTCGCGCGCGAAAGCGCCAAACTGGGTTTGGTGTTTCTGGAGATCCGCCGTGCGGCAGATGATTTATCGAAAATGGTGGGATAGGTCGTCCAGCCAGGATGGGCAATTCCTCAAAGCCGGATCCGGTGGGGAGGCGGCAACTTTCAGCCTCCCCACCGCTTTTTTTAAGCAACAGGAGGACATGTGACGAGATATATATTCTTCACCGGGGGTGTGGTCAGTTCGGTCGGCAAGGGAGTCACGGCGGCGTCCATCGGGTTGCTGCTGAAGGAACGCGGCTTCCGTGTGGCGGTTCAAAAACTCGATCCATACATCAATGTCGACCCCGGTACCATGAGTCCCTATCAACACGGTGAAGTGTACGTCCTCGACGACGGAGCGGAGACCGACCTGGACCTCGGTCATTACGAACGCTTTATCGATATCAGCTTGAGCCGGGTATGCAACGTCACCTCCGGCCAGGTGTATGCCGAGGTTATTTCCAAAGAACGCCGCGGGGATTTTCTGGGAGGAACCATTCAGGTTATCCCGCATATCACTAACGAAATCAAGCATCGGATCGGGATGGTGGCAAAAAATCTCGACGCGGAGATCGTACTGGTCGAAGTTGGGGGAACCGTCGGCGATATCGAAAGCCTACCGTTTCTCGAAGCGCTGCGCCAGATGCGCACCGATGTGGGCCGGAACAACACTTTTTTCGTCCACGTCACCTGGCTTCCGTACATCGGAGCAACCGGCGAGCTGAAAACCAAACCCACCCAGCATTCCGTGGCCGAATTAAGATCCATTGGTATTCAACCGGATATGATCGTCGCCCGGTCCGACCAGCCGATGGACGGGGATTTACGGTCCAAGATCGCGCTGTTTTGCGACGTGGAGCCGCGCGCGGTCGTGCCGCTGGTGACATTGCCGACGATCTATCAGGCGCCGCTGGTGATCGATGAGGCCGGGGTAGGGGACTTGATCGTCGACCGGCTGGGGCTGGAATCCCGCCGTAGGCCGAACTGGACCGAATGGAAACACATGGTCCAGGAACTGACTCGCGAGCGCCCGAAATTGAAGATCGCCCTGGTTGGAAAATACGTGGAATTGCAGGACGCCTATATGAGCGTCCGCGAAGCGCTCAAGCACGCCGGGGTGGCCACGGGGTACGACGTCGAAATCCTGTGGGTTCATTCCGCCGATCTGGAGAAAAACAAGGGCTGGGATTTGATCGAACAAGCGGATGGGATCGTGGTTCCCGGCGGATTTGGCACGCGGGGTATCGAAGGAAAGATTCAAGCCGCGCGTTATGCCCGCGAGAAGAAAATTCCCTACCTGGGATTGTGCCTGGGGATGCAGGTGATGGTGATCGAGTTCGGACGGTTTGCGCTGGGCGACGAGACGGCGCATTCCACGGAGTTTGACCGTAATACTGCACATCCCGTGATCGACCTGCTGCCGGAACAACGCGACATCTCCGACATGGGCGGAACGATGCGTCTGGGGCTATATCCCTGCCAGTTGCAACCGGGGACGAAAGCGGCGGCGGCGTATGGAAAGCAAAAGGAAGTTAGGGAACGCCACCGCCACCGTTTTGAATTCAACAATACTTATCGGGAGTCACTCGGCGCAAAGGGAATGGCGTTTTCCGGCCTTTCACCCGATGGGATCCTCGTGGAAATCGCGGAGATAACGGACCACCCGTTCATGGTGGGCAGTCAATTCCATCCGGAATTTCTCTCCAGGCCGAACCGGCCGCATCCCTTATTCCGCGCCTTTCTGGAAGCGGCGATCAAGCAATCTAAACACTGAGCGGATTTACCTTCTGCGCCGGCCGCCCAGGCCGCCCAACAACAACACATAGTAGAGCACTTGGAATAAGGCAGTCGCTAAAGCCGCCACGTAAGTCATCGCGGCTGCGTTCAGTACATCGTTCACCCCGCGCGCATCTTCCTCGGTAACCACCAGGCCGCTTTCGGTGAGCATCTGGCGCGCCCGGAAGCTGGCGTTAAACTCCACTGGCAGTGTAGCCAGAGC
>JBEKDW010000129.1:0-6916 GCA_050014155.1 Anaerolineales bacterium | reverse complement strand
AGTGGCCGGTGGCCAGAAAATCGTCGATGATCACTACCTTGTCCCCTTCCACCAGAAACTCGGGGGAAACGATCAATTCGATCGTGCGCCCTTTGGTATGCGAAGGCGCCAGGGTGAGAAATACCTGGTCGGGCATCGTGATCGGTTTGGTTTTTCGTGCGTAGACGATCGGAAGATTCAGGTGCAGGGCGGTCAGGAGCGCCGGGGCAATCCCGGAAATTTCCGCGGTAAGCACTTTGGTGGCGCCCACCTGTTGGAAGCGGCGGGCGAATTCTTTGCCGCAGGCGTCCATCAGGGCGGGATCCACCTGGTGATTAATGAAACCATCGACTTTAAGAATTCCGTCGCCCAGGTTGCGGCCGTTCTTCAGAATTCGTTGCTGCAACAGCTCCATGAAATCCTCCGTATCCCCAGAGCGCAGTATAGCACATACTATGGAGTTGTTCCGCTGTTGAATTCCGGAAATATCCAAAACGTCCCTCGTCTGGCAACTCGTAGCAGGCTGCGAAAAAAATTCGAATCTGTTATTGCGAGCCTGCCTCGCGAAGCGGGGACGACCGAAGGGAGCGGAGCAATCTCGCCTTTGCGATCTGAAATTCGAGATCGCTTCGCCCGCTCCGGTTGGGGCGGGCTCGCGATGACATCTGTCTATTATTTCCGTAGCTGTTAATGTCTTGCAGACTTTGGGGGTTTTCTCACACACGTTGAATCAACAACGCCGTCGCTATCGACGGCGTTCTGGTGTCCCAGGAGGGAATTGAACCCCCAACCTTGGCCTTAGGAGAGCCCTGCTCTATCCGTTGAGCTACTGGGACGCGATCCCTCGCCTTTTCAGGGCTCGGGATGAAATCGTTACCGATTTCAAATTATACCGCCTCCTCGATCGCGCTCCGCACCCGGCCGGCCATCGCACCGAATGTTTTCGTATACATCATGTCCGTCCGCCGCGGACGCGGAAGATCCACGGCCATTTCCATCCGCAATCTGCCCGGCCGCGAGGTGAGCACCAGCACCCGGTCCGCCAGCAGGATCGCCTCCGGTATCGTGTGCGTCACGAGTACCACGGTCTTCCGCCGCGATTGAGCGATGCGCATCACTTCGGATTCCATCCTTTCGCGGGTCAGCGCGTCCAGCGCAGCGAACGGTTCGTCCAGCAGCAGCACTTCCGGATCGTGCGCCAGGGCCCGCGCCAATGCCACCCGTTGAGCCATCCCCCCGGAAAGTTCGCGCGGAAGGCTGCGCTCGAACCCCGCCAGGCCGACCAGTTCGATCAGCTCCTTCACGGTTTTTTCCGCCATTTCCGGCGCCATGCCGCTGATCTCCAGGGGAAGGAGGATGTTGCCTTCGACGCTACGCCACGGCATCAAATTCGACCGTTGGAAGACAAACCCGATCCGGGGCACCGGACCCGTCAGCTCCCGCCCTTCGAGCAGCACCCGCCCGGTCGTCGGGCGCAGCAACCCGCCCAGAAGGCGTAACAGGGTGCTCTTCCCGCAGCCCGACGGTCCGACGACGCAGACGAACTCTTCCCTGGCAACGGCGAAGGAAACCTCCCCCAGGGCGCGCACTTCGGTTTCGCCGCCGGTGTATTCGGCCGTAAGGTTGATCGCCTGCAGGATGGGTGGCTTCATTCCCTCATCGTCCTCTCGCCTACTGCGGGAGATAATCGTTTGTATATGCCACGGTGATGTCCACCGGTTTGGTCAGCAGGCCCATCGATCGCAGCGTCGCATCCATGTTCTGCCAGGCGGCCGGATCGCTCCAGCCGGGTTTGTCGGTCTTCCAGAAGCTGAGCGTTTGCGCGAGCACCTGGCGTTGCACGGGATCGTTTTCCGCCAAACCATCGACGTATTTGCGGCAGGTTTCGTAGGCCGCATCCGGATTCGCAACGGCGTCGTCCACGCCCCGGAGAATGGCGCGGATCATCGCCCGCAGCAACGTGGGATCGTTTTTAATGGTCGATTCGTTGGTGAGCAAGCCGTTCGAGGCCAAGTTGACGAAGTCCGCCACGCGGATCACGTTCACCTTGTACCCGCGCGCCTGCAGCTGGACCGGCTCGTTGTTGGCGTAGATTACGGCGGCGTCCACCGTTCCGGCAATCAGGGCTTCCACCTGGTTGTATCCGATGACGTCAAGCGTTACGTCCTGCTCGGTCATTCCCGCGGAATTCAGGAGCGCCCGGAACCCGACGTAAGAGGCACCCGCCAGAATCGGGATCCCGACTTTCTTTCCTTTTAAATCCTGGACCGCCCGGATCCCGGAGGTCTCCAGCGCGGCGACGGCGACGGGATATCCGTGCCACCAGGCCATAGCGTAAACCACCGGAAGCCCCTGAGCCCGCGCCAGCAGCACTTGTTCCCCCGATACCACCGAGAAGGGAATCTCGCCAGCGCCCACCAAGGCCACGCCGTCGGTCTCGAATTTATAATCGAAGGTGATGTCGATGCCCGCTTCCCGGAAGTAACCCTTCTCTAGCGCGACGTAAAACGGCGCGAATTGCACATTGGGGATATAGCCCATCGGCAGGCGGATCGTGCGCAGGGAAGGCGTGCCGCTCGGGGCGCGCGTGCACGCCGCAAGCGTCAGCAGCGCAATCCCCAGGAATATTCTCTTGACCATCGATCGTCTCCTTTAAAGAACCTACTCGCGCCAGCTGAGCCAGCGGTGCTCCGCCCAGGCCACCAGGCCGTAGAGCGAGAGCGCCATCACCACCAGGGCAAACACTCCGACGAACACCAGCGCGGTGTCGTATTGTCCGCGGGCTACGCTGATGAGGTAGCCCAGCCCCCGGTCGGGCGCGAGGAACTCGCCCACCACGGCGCCGATCACCGAGAGCGTGGCGCCCACCTTCAACCCGCCGAGGAGAATGGGGAGCGCCGCCGGAAATTCGAGCAGCCGGAAATTCTGCCAGCGCGTGGCGCCCAGCGAGCGCATCAGTTCGCGCAGATTGGCCGATACCGACCGCAACCCGACGATGGTGTTGATCAGCACCGGAAAAAAAACGATCAGGGCGCAGATGAGCACCTTGGAGGGAAGCCCGCTTCCCAGCCAGATGATCAGCAGCGGAGCGATGGCGACCACCGGAATGGCCTGGGTGGCGACGATATACGGCGCAAGCACCCGTTCCACCAGCCGCGATTTACTCAGGACGTATCCCATCGCGGCGGCGGTTCCCACGCCCAGCGCCATTCCCGCGACGACCTCGATCAACGTGTAACCCGATTGCCGCAAGAGGCTGCCGTCGGCCAGTACTTCCACCAGACGATTCGCGACCAAAAGGGGTCTGGGCAGGATAAACGCCGGCAACCCGCTGAATATCGCGACTGCCTGCCAGGTAAATGTGCAAACCGCCATTGCCGCGGCGATCGGAATCAATCTTCGAGCGGAAGATACTTTTCCGCGCGTCACGGAGGTTTTGGAATTAGCGCGATCTGTCATAGAAGGTGTCCGTCATCCGGGTACAAATCTAACTCAGTAAACCGTGACCTTAGTCTTTCCACGGTGGACACGGAGAGCACGAAAAAAATCGTGTCCTTGGTGCCCCCGACCCGCACGGCGCCTGTCCCGAAGCCCTGAAAAGGCGAGGGAGAGCCGGGGCGGGCCCTCGTGGGTGTTTTTTCTCACCGGTGTAATCCGTGATACAAAAAACCCCGAAACCAAGAGGCTTCGGGGTTGGAATCGTCCGCTGCGCGGAAGATGCTTCCTTCTTTCATCCCGACTATACGGTCGGCTCCGGATTCACACCGGATCCTGCCTTTGCGGAAATTTCCGCTCAGGCTCGCGGGCTTGCCTGCCTCAGCCACCGAGTGGCTTCGGCCGGCTTACCGCCGATCGGGAATTGGACCAGCTTGCGGTCCTCACCCGGCCCCGAAGGATATTCGATTGAATTCTATTATATCATCCCGCTTTTTCGTTCCTCCCCCGATAGTTACGGTCGGGTTAAATCTTTTGCAAACACCGCAGTTCCGGAGTTCGCAGGTTTTAATTTTTTTGGTTAGCCGCCACAAAAGCCAGCACGACCGCGAACATCAGGACGATCAACGCTTCGGTGAAACCTTTGATGATCGCCAATTCGCTCGCCACCGCAGCGAGAATCGCGACGAGGTGAATCCATCGCTTTGTGGCCCACCACTGCCGAAGTTCATAGAACGCCAGAATCGATCCCGCTCCCAGCATAATGAATGCCGTAAAAATATCCCACATGGTCCGATTCTCCTTTGGGCGGCTTTCCGACTTCCGATGATCCTTGCCGGAGATTGTATCCTGAATCACCGGCAGTCGCAGCGCCCGTTATTTCTGGCTCGAGGATTTCCGCTTGTCTTCTTCCACCAGGTTCAGAATTTCTTCCGCCGATTCCCGCGTGGTTTCCGAAAGGGTTCCGAGCATGGCGGCGAGTTCGGAAACGCGCCCCTGGCCTTCCAGCTTCTGGACGCGGGTTAGTGTGCGCTTCCCCTGGACCGTTTTTTCCACATGCAGGTGCTGATCGCCGTAGGCCGCGAGCTGCGGCAGGTGAGTGACGCACAGGACCTGATGGCGAGGCGTGAGGCGCCACAGTTTCTTCCCGACGGTCATGCCCACCCTTCCGCCGATGCCCTGATCGATCTCGTCGAAGATCAGCGTGGGCGTCCGATCGGCACGCGCCAGAACGCTTTTCATTGCCAACATCAACCGCGAAGTCTCGCCCCCGGAAGCCACCTTAACCAGCGGTTTGAGTCCTTCTCCCGGATTCGGGGCTACGAGAAATTCGATGCCGTCCAATCCTGTAGAATCGAACGCCACACGCCGGTCGCCGACAAAGGCCCCCTCCGGATCCTCCCTCCAGGTTTGATCAACCGAGAATTTCGCTCCGGCCATCTTCAGGTCGGCCAACTCCGTCTCGATCCCGCGGGCGAGATCGTCCGCAGCGCTCCTGCGCGCGCGGGAAAGCTCCGCGCCCAAAACCCCCAGGCTGGTAAGCAGGATTTTCTCCTGCGCTTCGAGCTCCGCCCGGCGCTGGTCGGCATGGGTGATCCCCTCCAGCTCGGTTCGCGCCTGATCGGCATGCTGCGCCACCGCCTCGAGCGTCTCGCCGTATTTTCGTTTCAGGTTTCGCAGCAGTTCGACGCGCTCCTCCACCTGCTCCAGCCGGCGCGGGTTGAATTCGATGGATTCGCGGTAAACCCTCAAATCCCGGGCAAGTTCCGCGGCTTGATCGAGCACAGCCTGGCTGCTTTCACGGGCGGAATTCAATGAAGGATCGATCTTGGATAAAGTGGCCAGGGATCGGGCGGCTTCCCCGAGTAAATCCGAAGCCGGGCGATTCTCTTCGCCTTCCGAATCCAGCGCCGCAATCGCCTGGTCGGCCAGTTGGGCCAATTGCTCGGCGTTGGCCAGGCGGGTCCTTTCCTCTAAAAGTGCCTTTTCCTCGCCGGGTTGAATTCGCGCGGCATCGATTTCGCCGATCTGGTATTGCAGCATGTCGGCGCGACGGGCCGCCTCGCGTTCACCGGCCCGGATCCGCTCCAGTTCCCCGCGCACCCGCTGCAACTCCTCGGCCATGCCGGAAAATTTCCCGCGCTTTTCCTCCAGACCGGCAAAGCGGTCCAGCAGGCGTAGATGCTCGCGAACCCGGAGCAGGGAAAGATGTTCGGATTGTCCATGGACGTCCACCAGGATCTGGCCCACGTCCCGCAGAATCGCGAGGTTGACCGTCCGCCCATTGACGCGGGCGATATTCCTTCCCTCGCGCCGCACTTCCCTCCCCAGGGTGAGGAGCGTCTCCCCGTCCCACAATCCTTCACGTTCCAGGATGGGCCGCACCTCGGCGAGGGCGTCGTTTTCCAAAACGAAATCGCCTTCCACCGAAGCGGTTTCCTCCCCGCTGCGGATAACGTTTGAATCCCCGCGCCCCCCCAGCAGCATTTCGATCGCATCCACGATGATCGATTTCCCCGCCCCCGTTTCGCCGGTGAGGACGAACAGGCCCGGTTCGAAACCGAGGACGACCTCTTCGATGATCGCGAAGTTGCGGATGCGGAGTTCCTGCAGCATGTCCGATTCCTAATCGCCGGTAAGGGTTAACCAAAACTCTGGAGAATTCCGAACAGACCCACCAATCCTCCGAGGATTATGAGGGCGATGCTCGTCCGATAATATTTGGCGGTGTTCCGGATTTCCAGATAGCATTCCCGGTAGTCTTCCGGATTGTAATAGACGGTCACCGACGCGCCAACCGGATAGCGGGAGGAAATATTGTCGGCCTCCTGCTTTCCATAGAAATAACGCGGATATGACACCGATGAGCCGAAATGCAGCTGCCCGCCGGCCCGGAATTCATATTGAACCGACACGTCGAATTGGCCGGAGTCTTTCGATCCTTCCGCGGCGAGCGCTTGCGGATAGAGCTTGTGCTCCTCGACGAGCACGCGCGCCGCCAGCCTGTCGGCGTCGTCGTCGGGCAGCACGGCGACGCGCGCCTGGGCGACGATCGGGCCGGCGTCGAGTTCGGGTTCGACGAAGTGCACGGTGCAGCCGTGCTCCCGTAAGCCCGCCGCCAGCGCGCGCTCGTGGGTGTGGAGCCCACGCAAGGCCGGCAGCAGCGAGGGATGGATGTTGAGCATTCGCCCGCGCCAGCGTTCGGCGAAGGGCGCGCTCAAGACGCGCATGAAACCGGCGAGGCAAACCAGGTCGATGCGATGCGACGCCAGCCGCGCCTGCATCGCCGCCTCGAACGCCTCGCGCGTGGGATAGGCGCGCGATTCGACGATCTCCGTCGCGATCCCCGCCTGGCGCGCCAGCGCAAGGCCGCCGGCGTCGGCCTTATTGGACAGAACGAGCGCGATTGCAGCGGGAAAATCGGGCGCGCGCGCCGCCTCGATCAACGCCGCCATATTGGAGCCGCGCCCGGAAATGAGAATCGCGACCCGCGCCCGCGCGT
>JBEKDW010000128.1:0-6918 GCA_050014155.1 Anaerolineales bacterium | reverse complement strand
AATCCGCAATCCGGCGGGTCCGCTTTTTTCGGGATGAAACTGCGCCGCGATCAGGTTGGCTGATCCGATCACCGCCGGAAACGTGATCCCATATTCGCACTCGGCCAGGATGCGTGCTGGGTCTTCCGGCAAAGGATAATAGGAATGGTCGAAGTAGAATTCTTCTTCTGCGCCCATCCCGCGGAGCACCGGATGATCCCGCACAAGCCGGACGCGGTTCCAGCCGATATGCGGAATTTTCAGCGCGGAGTCGGAAAACGCAAACCGTTTGCATTCGCCCGGCAGAAGATCCACGCAGTCGGTGTTGCCCTCTTCAGACCGAGTCAGCACGATTTGCGCTCCCAGGCAGATGCCCAGGATGGGAATTCCGCGCGCGAACGCATCACGCAGCGCCTGATCCAACCCGCGTTCGCGCAAGGCTTCCATCGCGCTGGCTGCCTGGCCCACGCCGGGGAAGATCACCTTCTCGGCGCGTCGGATGGCTTCCGAGTCCGGCGTAATGACGGATTCTACGCCGAGGAAATTCAGCGCGCGCTGAACCGAAGTGATATTGCCAGCTTTGTAATCGACGATATGGATCATTCAACCTCTCTGGTCCGTGACAATTCCGGAAGGCTCCTTTATTTTCCAGTGGTTCGAGCGCGTTCCAGCGCCTGCTTGAGCGTGAACAGACCCTCGTAGAGCGCACGGCCGATGATGACGCCAGGTAGACCCGCCTTGACGACGTTTTCAACATCGCGGAGCGAGGCCACGCCGCCGGAGGCGATCACCTGTAGACCGGTCTCGCGTGTCAGTTGGAGCGTGGCCGGTAGATTGATCCCCGTCGAAACACCGTCCCGCTCGATGTCGGTGAATACGCACCAGCGAATACCCTGCGCGAACATCTTTTTCCCCAGGTCGATCGCATCCAATTTGGACCCCTGCTCCCAGCCGCGGATGAAGGCCTTTCCGGAACGTACGTCGATCCCGACGGCGACCTTATTTAAACCATACTTGCGCATAGCCACATCAATAAGCAATGGATTTTCGATTGCGGCCGTCCCAATCACAACCCTGGTCACGCCGGTATCCAGTGCTCGTTTAATCGCTTGAGAATCGCGCAGGCCGCCACCGAATTGAACCTTTAAACCGATCTTGAGGATCTGTGCTAGGGCAAGTTCGTTGGCCGCCGTGGCCTCCCCGAATGCGCCGTCAAGATTAACCACATGCAACCAGACGGCACCCTCATTCTGCCAGCGATGCGCAATCTCCAAGGGATCGTCGCCGTACACGGTCTGGCGATTGGGATCACCCTGCGCGAGCCGGACAACCTTGCCCCCGCGCAGGTCGATCGCCGGGAAGATGGTAAATTCGGGCGCACTTTTATTGCTATCCACTGCCCCTCTTCTCATTGGCTTTTCAAGATCTTAAACGCAAAGATGCCAAGGCCCAAAGAGAAAAATTTTAGGGTTAACTTTACGTCTTTGCGCCTTTGCGTTTTGTGGTTTTAAAATACACCCTTCGTTGACGGTATCCCGACGGGACGGCGCGGATCGATCTGCGATGCCTGATCGAGTGCGCGGGCAAACGCCTTGAACATCGCCTCCGCCTGGTGATGGTCATCGCCGCGTTCAAGAAGACGCGCATGTACAGTTGCCTTGGCGGTAGAGGCGAAACTGCGGAAGAAATGTTCCACGAGCGTTACGGGCAATTCGCCGATTGTGGTCAGCGCCCACTCCGCGCGCACCAGGCAGTGCGGCCGCCCGGAAAGATCGACGGCCGCAAGCGCGAGAGCCTCATCCATCGGTACCACGGCATGCCCGATCCGCACGATCCCGCGTTTATCACCTAGCGCCCGATCGAATGCCTCGCCGAGCGCGAGCGCGGTATCCTCTACCGTGTGGTGCAGGTCCACGTGAACGTCGCCCTTGGCTCGCACGTTCAAGTCGAACATCCCGTGCACCGCGATGTGTTCCAGCATGTGGTCGAGGAACCCTATTCCGGTTTGAACCTCGTGCTTGCCGGTTCCATCGATGGTCAGTTCCACTCGGATTTCGGTTTCTTTGGTTTTGCGTTCGACGATTGCTTTGCGCATGGGTAGCTCCTTATTAAGTCATCGTCTCCAATGCTTCCATTAACGCGTCGGTATCCCGCGGACGGCCGACTGAGATGCGCAGGCAATCGCGCAACCCGGGCCGATCGAAATAGCGCACCAGAATCCCGCACTTTTCAAGGTCGCTCTGAACCCTCCGCGCATCGCGCCCCGTCAGCCGGCACAGGAAAAAATTGGACCGGCTGGGATACACCTTCATCCATGGAATGGTCTGCAGCCGCGCAAACATCCTTTCGCGCTCGGTGATGATCTTCTGGAAGGTTTTTACCAGCGCATCATAATCGTCCAGGGAAGCCATGGCCGCCTGGTAAGCCGCCGCATTGACGTTGTAAGGCTGTTTCATCGTCATCATTCGCCTCATCAAGCTTTGCGGGAAGACGCCATACCCGACGCGCAAACCCGCCAGCCCGGCCCATTTGCTGAAGGTGCGCAGCACCGCCAGGTTGTCGTATTCCAGCGTCCAGCGGATCCGGCTGCCGCCCGAGAATTCGATATAGGCTTCGTCCAGAACCACGAGCACCGGCAAGGCCAGCAACCGGCGGAGCGTATCGTCGGGCACGACGCTGCCGTCAGGATTATTCGGTGAACACACAAAGAGGATTTTCGCCCGTGGCTCGGCGTGTACCGCCGCTTCGATCCGCTCCACGTCGAGCGAGAAATCCGTTTTGCGTTCGACCCGCAGCATCCGGCCATGATGCACGCCGGTGGAGAACGAATACATCCCGAAGGTCGGCGGGCAGTCGATTACCGCGTCGCCCTCGGCAAGCACCGCGCTCATCACCACGTCGATCGGCTCATCCGCGCCGGCGCCGGTGAATATCCGCTCCCAGGGAAGGTCGAGGAATTCCGCTAGCCGCTTGCGCAGCAGCGTATTCTGCGGGTCCGGATAGATGCTGAAGTATTTTCCTTCGGCCACCTTTTCCAGCGCGCGCTTCGACATGCCGTACGGGTTTTCGTTCGCGTCGAGCTTGACGATTTTCTTGGAAGATTTCCCGAACTGCGCGGCGAAAACCTCGTACGGGATCACCGCGGCGTAGGCTTCCGGCTCCCCGCCCCTGGGGAGAAACCGCAATCGCTCACGATCCCCAGCCGCCGCCGGGGTGGTGCGCACGCTGCGCAGGCGTGCGGCCTCGGCGTGCGAGTCCAACCCTTCGGCGCGGGCAATCGTTTCCGCGTGCGGGCTGATCGCCGCGGCCGTTTTTTCATCCAACGCGATGAGGTTGGTAAGGCGAACGAAATCCAACACGCTCAGCGGCGAGGCGAAGCGCGCCGTCCCGCCGGTCGGCATCACGTGGCTCGGCCCGGCGGTGTAATCGCCCAGCACTTCGAAGGAGCGCTCCCCGAGGAATAATCCTCCCGCGCAGCGAATGCGTCCTTTCCATGCGTCCGGATCGGCAACCGAAAGGCACATGTGCTCGGGTGCGTATTCATCGGCGGCGCTCACGGCACTTTCGAGGTCCGGCGTCAGTACGATTCCACCCTGGCCCGAGATCGAGGCGGCGATGATCTCCGCCCGCGAGCGATTTTCGATTTGCCGGGCGACCTCCGCCTGGACTTTCTCGGCCAAAGCGCGCGAAGGCGTCAGCAGGATCGCCGTGGCGAGCCGGTCGTGCTCGGCTTGGGCCAGGAGATCCCCTGCCACCCAGGACGGGTTGGCGTTTTCGTCCGCGATCACCACCGTTTCAGTCGGCCCTGCCAGTCCGTCCAGTCCGACGATGCCAAACACCTGCTGCTTGGCCAGCGTGACGAAAATATTCCCGGCGCCTACGATTTTATCCACCCGCGGAATGCTCTGCGTGCCGTAGGCCAGCGCGCCGATCGCCTGCGCTCCGCCGATCCGGTAGAGCGCGCTGGCCTTCGCCAGATAGGCGCAGGCCAGCACGACATCCGGAACTGCGCCGGTTTCCCTGCCGGGGGGTGTGACGACGACCACTTCCTCGACGCCCGCCACCTTGGCGGGGATGACCGACATCAGGAGCGACGACGGCAAGGGTGCGCTGCCACCCGGCACATATACACCGACTCTTCGAAGCGGCGTGGCCTGTTGCCCGAGCACGCCGCCCAAATCGCGGGTTGTCCAATTGGGAATCGGCTGGCGCGTATGGAAGGCACGGATGCGTTCGGCGGCAAGGTTCAACGATTGCCGCAAGTCTGCCGGGATGCGTTCGTAGGCGGCTTGCCATTCGGCAGACGGTACCAGCGGATCGTCGATCCTCCGGCCGTCGATTTTTTCCGTCCAGCGCGCGATCGCGTCGTCGCCATTATCTCGCACATCCGCAAGGATCCGCCGCACCGCCTCGGCAGGGGTCAGCGCCTCGCCGAACACCAGCGTAAGGCTCTCACGCAACGCAGCGGGAATCTCTTCGCCCTGCGGTTTTCGTTTCAATATTGTCCGCCTGGCTTCCGCCAGGTCCATGATTTGGAGCATACGTCCTCCCTTGCTGACCTAACCCCCTAACCCCTGCACCCCTTTCCCCCTTCTCCCCTCGCTCCGCTCGAGGACAGGCCTTAAGGGAAGGGGGAGAGGGTGGCCGAAGGACGGGTGAGAGGGTTAGGTCTTTTCCAATTCCTTGCGCAACCGCATAAATCGCGCCGGTTCCTCTTCGAAGATGTAGGTCACCGGGGAAACCACCACACCGCTACCACCGATTCCACGCAGTTCCTGCACGGCCTGCATAATCTTCTCTTTGTGGACGACGATGTTGACGGCGAACCACTCCTGCCGCCCGGTCTCGCGGACGACCACCTCGCCAATGGACGGGCCTTGCAATCCGCCCAGATCTGTCTGGCTGAAAATTTTGTCGGCGATCTCCCGCTGGGATTTGCCACGTATGTTGGCAAACACCAGATAGGCATCCTGGGCACGCAGATACGCTTCGATGTATTCCAGAAGCGTGTGAGCCACCTCGAGTACCTCCGGCCGCGTTTTCAGGGCCGTTCGGTTGGCAATTAGGCACGCCTGCGAGCGGAGGATTTCGCCGTCCACGAGCTGCCGCAAGTGGTTGTCGCGCAGTGTGGTGCCGGTAGAAACCAAGTCGCTGATCATATCGGCGTAGCCGATCTCCGGCGCAACCTCGAGCGTGCCTTCCGAGGAAATCAATTCAAAAGGATCCACTTTCGTCGCCTGAAGGAACCGGCCCGTCAGGAGCGGAAATTTGGTGGCAATGCGCAGCGGTTTACCGTCCTGAGGCATCCTGGCCGCTTTCCGCGCCAAATCTGCCGTGGAGCGAACGTCATCCCATGTTTCGGGCACAGCAAGAGCCAGCGCACATATCCCGAATCCGAGCGAGTCGTGGAGGACGAACACCTCGCCGCCGTCCCCTTTCTTCTCCTCGATGGTATCGGTCCCGGCGATCCCGAAATCCAGGCTGCCCTGCCGGACCCCGACGACGATGTCGCCTGGCCGCTGAAAAAGCACGGCCAGCGAGGGAACGGCCGGGATAACGGCCCGATACTGCCGCGGATTGGGTTTGGAGACGTCCAAGCCGCACTCGGACAGGAATCCCAGCGACTCGCTTTCCAGCCTGCCCTTCGACGGCAGTGCAAGACGAATATCGGTTCTGTTTTTCATCGGTCCTCCAAAAAGAAGCGCCCTCCGGCTGAGGGAGGGCGTGGGAAACGTCGTGTCATAAGAATGCGCGGCCGCTCAACTCAGCAATGCAGGTTGACCCAAAGTATGAGCGTGATGAGTGCTGGTCCGTGCGTTCATAACGGCAAGAATATACCAGCGATATCAATTTTTGTCCAGCATGGCATTCGGAGCCGGCAGGCTCGCCCGACCCAAGTTGGGGTGGAAAGGATTTCACGCAGTCCCCGGTTTAGATTCGACGGAGCGGGGACGTTGATGGATTTATCTTCTGGAAATATATCCATGAAACAATGGCAATTCTTCACGTCCAATTCAGGGTGGACGGGGATCAATTTCTCCGGTCAATTCATCCCGGCTGGACTGCGCGCTATAATTGCGGATGTGACGGGTTGAAGATATGGTGGACTCGATTGCCCGATAAATAGCCCGGAACCGCATCCTGATTTTCCGGAGATCCATATCATGAAAATTACAGTCATCGGCGGCGGTTCAACATATTCCCCCGAACTAGTGAGCGGCTTCCTCGAGCGAACGGCCACGCTTCCGGTCCGAGAACTGTGGCTGATGGACATCGATCCTGAGCGGTTGGAGATTGTCGGCGGATTCATCCAGCGTATGGTTGCGGCGGCAGGGAATCCGTTTTCCGTCCAACTGACGGATGACCGCGAGCAGGCGATCCGCGGAGCCTCGTACGTGGTCACCCAGCTGCGCATCGGAAAGATGGCCGCGCGCCGGGAAGATGAATACCTCGGGCAGCGTCATGGCCTGATCGGGCAGGAGACGACCGGCGTAGGCGGGATGGCCAAGGCCCTGCGGACAATCCCGGTTATCCGCGATGTCGCCAAAGGAATGCGCCGGCTCGCACCCGGATCCGTACTGGCAAACTTTACCAACCCCGCCGGGCTGATCACCCAATCGCTGATCGACATCTTCCCCGCCGGGGAGGGCATCGGGGTGTGCAACGTTCCCATTACCACCCGGATGAATTTTATCAAACGGCTGGAGAAGCGCTCCGGTGAAACAATCGACCCCGCCCGAACCAGGCTCGATACGCTGGGCCTCAACCACCTCTCCTGGCACCGGGGCTTCACCGTGGACGGAAAAGACCGGTGGGAAGAGATTCTCGACGACATAATCGCCGAACTGCGTTCCCAAGCCGACCCAGAGTGGGATCCGGAATGGATCGAAAAGCGCCGGCTGATCCCGAATTACTACCTCCAGTATTACTATCACACCG
>JBEKDW010000127.1:0-6973 GCA_050014155.1 Anaerolineales bacterium | reverse complement strand
CCGTGAATCAGTTGCGCGCCTGGCGGCCGGAAATCATCGTGGTGACTGCTTTCAGACAGATCCTCCGCCCCGAGGTGCTGTCTTTGCCTGAATATGGGTGTGTAAATTTACACGCCTCGTTGCTACCCCGCCATCGCGGAGCGTCTCCGATCGCGGCGGCCATTCTATCGGGCGATACGGAAACGGGAATCACCCTGATGAAAATGGATCCCGGATTGGATACGGGACTGATCCTCGGCCAGAGCCGGCTGTCGATCGACCCGCTCGATACGGCGGAAAGCCTGGGCCAGAAGCTCTCCCTTCTAGCGGCCGAAACCCTGACCCGGCTCCTTCCCGTATATCTAAAGGGAGAAATCGTTCCCCGGCCCCAAGAGGATTCACTCGCCACCTACGCTCCCCAGCTTCGGAAGGAGGACGGACTACTGGATTTCCAGCAGACCGCTGTAATCCTAGAGCGAAAAGTTCGGGCATTCCAACCTTGGCCGGGGGCATATGTACTGTGGAGAATGCAACCGCTGCGAATTCTCGAAGGCCAGGCGGTGGCCGGTGAACCGGCCGCTGCAGCCGGACTAACCGTGGAAAGGTCGCGTTTCCCGGCAATACATACCGCCGATGGGCTGCTGGTTTTGCGCAAGGTGCAACCTGCCGGGAAGCGACCCATGGCGGGCGATGATTTTCTTCGCGGCGCATTGGATTTCCCAGGCCAGATATTAAAATAGCGGAAGGAGCAATCCGCCATGGAATCCAAAACCTATCATGGCAAGATCACAGCGGAGGATATCGGGCGCGCGCTGGTGGCCGAGTTCGACCACGGCAACCTCCAAGCGCAAATGTTCGGGAACCCGGCGCGGGTTGTCGTGCAGATCGCCAGCCGAACGTACCGAAGTTCCGGCGGGCAGACCGGGGTTACCGTTACTTTGGAAAAAGTCGAGGACGGAGTGCTGGTTCAGCTCGGCGACCAGCAGATACTGGGCGTGGCCGCAGATCTCGGCGCGACGGCGCTTTTCGCGCTGCGCAACCCGATCAATCTGATCTTCCGGTTGGACGGTTTGGCCCAGGATATCACCGCACTGCAGCTTTCGGATACGATCTGGCAAACGATCCAGAGGGCTGTAAATGCCGCCGGAGCAGGAATGCAAATTTCCGACCGATTGCGAAGATTGGAATGTTCCTATTGCGGAGCCGCAGTGCCGGTGGGCGAACCCACCTGCCCAATGTGCGGGGCGCCGCTGGGAGCAATTCAACCCAAAGCCTGTCCGCACTGCGGTTTTGTTCCCCCGGCGGGGGAAACTATCTGTCCAAATTGCCATGCCAATCTTCCCTAAGATGAATGCGAGCCGCGGGTCAAAAATTAACCCGCGTTTTTAATTGACGGGGTTCCGGAAAATATATCCCCTCCGGATCGCGTTTGAATTGTCAGTGGTGAAGCAGGATAAATTAATTCAAGGCGTGCGGGCGGTGTCGTATGCCATTGTTCCTTGCAACTCAAAAAATCGTTTCGCGAATTCGAAAAATTCCACGGTACGTTCGCGTATACTACGTTGCGCTCGGTTTCTGGCTGGCGACAACCGCCATGCATATTCCCGACGGGTATCTCAGCCCCGCCACCTGCGTGATGATGTTTGCCGCCATGATCCCCTTCTGGTATTTCGGATTGAAGAAACTGCGGGAAAAAATAAACGCACGCAGCGCGCCGCTGGTCGCCTTGCTGGCGGCCTTTTCCTTCATCATCATGATGTTCAATATCCCGCTCCCGGGAGGAACGACCGGGCATGCCATCGGGGGAACGGTGATCGCCATCATTCTGGGGCCGGAGGTGGCGGTCATCGCCGTCTCCATCGCCCTGATCATCCAGGCTTTCTTCTTTGGCGACGGGGGGATTCTCGCCATCGGCGCCAATTGTTTCAATATGGCGGTTATCGTGCCTTACCTCGGGTATGCCGTATACCAGCTCATCGGAAGCAATACTCCGGTCGAATCGCCCCGGCGCGCGGTAGGCGCCTTCGCCGGAGGGTACATCGGATTAACCGTCGCGGCGTTCTTTGCTGGATTGGAATTCGGGATCCAGCCGTTGTTGTTCCATACCGCCGACGGCACTCCGCTGTATGCGCCATATCCGCTTTCCGTGGCGATCCCGGCCATGGTCATCCCGCATATGCTTCTCGCCTCAATCGTGGAAGGATTGGTGACTTCACTGGTCATAGTGTATTTACAGAGAACCAACCGTGAGATTCTGATGATCTCCGCGAATCCGATCATCGCCGGTGAAGCCGGCCATACCGGAAGGTTGCGGATATTCTGGGTCGTCCTGGCCGTGCTGATTTTCCTCACGCCCCTCGGTTTACTCGCACCAGGAACCGCCTGGGGCGAATGGGGATCGAATCAATTGACCCGGATGGGTCTGAGCTTTGTTCCGCAAGGGATTAAGCAGTTGGAAGGGTTATGGGGCGCGCCGCTCGCCGGTTACAAGTTTGCTTCGTTGGGAAACACCAACCTGGGGTATATAATTTCCGCCGCCGTTGGAGTTATTGTGATCTCCGTATTAACCGGATTGCTTGTTACCGCATTGACGTCCGGACGTCCGGAAAACCGACACGGTCCAACCGATCCGCATTCCTAAAAACGTGACCCAGCCGATCCGCACGGGAATTTTCGAGAAGACTCTCGCCGATCTGACCCATGCATTGGAGCAATCCCTCTTCGCCGAAACCATATCCCGGCAAGCGGGTTTGCTCCAGGCGCTGGATCCGCGGGTCAAGATCATTTCCATATTATCGTTGCTGATCTCGGTCAGCCTCTCCCGCAGCCTGCTGGTGCTGCTGAGCCTATACGGACTGGCGCTGTTCCTGGCCTGGCTATCCTCGATTCCCCTGGACTTTTTCATCAAACGCGTTTGGCTTTTCATGCCGTTCTTTACCGGTCTGATCGCCCTTCCGGCGTTGTTCATCACGCCGGGGCCCGTTTTGGTTTCCCTGCCCCTTGGATTGGCCATCACAAAAACCGGCGCCGTGACCGTCCTATTCCTCCTTTTACGGGTGAGCACATCGGTTTCGCTCGGGGTTCTGCTCATTCTGACCACGCCCTGGACGACCCTGCTCAAGGCGTTGAGCGTTCTGCGGGTGCCGGAAGGGTTCCTCCTGATTCTAGGGATGACCTATCGGTATATCTTTCTACTGCTCCTGACCGCGGAAGACATGTTCCTCTCGCGCCGAAGCCGCATCCTCGGCCGACTGCGTCCGGCCGAGGCACGGCGGATCCTGGCGGCGAGTGCAGGAACCTTGCTGAACAAATCGCTGTCGCTCAGTAGCGAAGTTTATCTAGCCATGCAGGCGCGTGGATATCGCGGACAATCGCGGACCTTGAATGCGTTTCAATTGCGAAGCATCGACTGGACCTGGGGAACCGGGATAATTTTCATCGCGGCCCTAGCTGTTTGGCTGGGAAGGTGACGAATGCAACGGGATCCTGAGACTGCGGCGGCAACTTCACCGGTGTTTGAATTCTGCGACGTTTCCTTTGCCTATGAAGGAAACCAGCCGGCCCTCGATCGGATTAATCTGACCCTGCATGCAGGCGAATCGCTGGCCATTCTTGGAGCCAACGGTTCCGGCAAGAGCACAATGCTCAAACTCATGGATGGATTGTATTTCCCGACCGCCGGGTACGTGCGCGCGTTTGGCAAGCCGTTGACCGAGCAGGCTCTGGCGGAGGAGGCCTTCAATTTCGATTTTCGCCGCCGGGTCGGGTTGCTGTTTCAGGATGCGGACGTGCAGCTGTTTTCCCCGACGGTGTTTGACGAGGTGGCCTTTGCCCCCCTGCAAACGGATTGGGCGCGAGAGGAAGTGATCCAGCGCGTGGAATCCGCGCTTCGCACACTACGTATCGAAAAATTGAGAGACCGCGCGCCGCACCGGTTATCGGGCGGGGAAAAACGGCGTGTCGCCCTGGCTTCCGTTTTAAGCCTGGATCCCTCGGTCTGGCTTCTGGACGAACCCTCCGCCGGACTGGATCCGAGAAGCCAATCCTGGCTGGAGGATTTCATCATCGACCAGGTGCGCGCCGGAAAAACGATGGTCACCGCGACGCATGATCTGTCGCTGGCGGAAGTCGTTGCCGACCGGATCTGTGTTTTCAACGAAGCGCACCGGCTGATTGCCGACGGGCCTCCCGTGGAAATTTTATCCAACCAGAACCTGTTGGCGGAGTGCAACCTGATCCATGAACACCGCCACCCGCATACCGGCGCCGGGGGCGAGCACCGCCATCCGCACGTTCATTATCCCTCGCACGAGCACAGCCATCCGGCGGAATAACTTCGCGTCGGTCGGCCCTGCGTTTTCCGATGTCAATTCTCCCGTTGTATTCATCCGGGAATCCCAATTCTGGGATGACATAAATCGCCCCATCCGCAAGACGCGGCACGGGGTATAATCCGACCCCGGCGGGTCCAGACCCGCGGATTTTTATTCCCTTTTTCGGAGGAAGCAATGTCTGTAACCCCGCAACAGATCGTGGAGAAATATTACGGAAGCGCCGCGACGATCGGCAACGAAGGCGTACTGGCGGTAAAGGATCCAGCGAAGATTGCGGCCCAGGCGGAAACCCTGGCCCGCGCATCCGCCTTTGGATCGCCCAGTGAACGCAGTCAGGCCCGTTGGCTAATCTGGGAAACCGCACTGGCACTTGGAATCGTGCCGGCGTCGATCAATGACCTTTACCTGGCCCGGGGGAAAGGTTCCGTCGCAAAGCAATTCACCGTTCCCGCCATGAACCTGCGTGTCATGGCGTTCGATTCCGCCCGGGCGGCTTTCCGCGCGGCCAAGAAACGCTCGGTTGGGCCGTTGATTTTTGAAATCGCGCGTTCGGAGATGACCTATACCGACCAAAGGCCGGCCGAATATACTGCATCGATCCTCGCGGCCGCGATCGCCGAGGGTTGGAAGGGGCCGGTGTTTATCCAAGGCGACCATTTCCAGGTTTCGCCAAAGAAATACGCCTCCTCTCCCGAGTCCGAAATCAAAGCCATCCAGGACCTTATCGCCGAAGCCATCCAGGCCGGTTTCTATAATATCGACATCGACACGTCCACCATGGTCGATCTCACCAAGCAAAAGGTTCCGGAACAACAGGCCGTCAACAGCAAACTCTGCGCCGATTTCACGGCGTTCATCCGCCAGAAGCAACCCGCCGGGATTCAGGTTTCCGTCGGCGGAGAGATAGGCGAAGTGGGCGGGCACAACAGCAACGAGGAGGAACTGCGCGCGTTCCTCGGATTATATACCGATGAACTGAAGAAGATGGATCCGAAAGCCGCCGGACTCAGCAAAATCAGCATTCAAACCGGAACCTCGCACGGCGGAGTGGTTCTGCCCAACGGAAAGATGGCGCAGGTGGCGGTGGATTTCGACACCCTGAAGAAACTTTCCATCATCTCTCGTACAGCCTACGGGCTCGGCGGGGCCGTGCAGCACGGGGCCTCGACTTTGCCGGAAGACGCTTTCCGCAAGTTTCCGGAATATGAAACCTGCGAAGTACATCTGGCGACCAATTTCCAAAGTATGGCGTTCGATCATCTTCCCCCCACCCTGCGCGACGAGATTTACGTCTGGGTCCGCGCTCAGTGCGCGGATGAACGCAAGGAAAAAGACACCGAGGAGCAGTTCCTGTACAAGGCCAGAAAAAAGGCCGTAGGTCCCTTCAAGAAACAATGCTGGGATATGCCCGCGGAGAACCGCCAAGCCCTGGATGCGGCCTGGGAAAAGCAATTCGGTTTCCTGTTCGACCAACTGCGAGTGGACAACACGAAGGATATTTTGGAAAAATTCGTCCGCCCCGTGCCGATCCACAAACCGCTTTCCAGTTTCGGCTCGGTGGACGTGGATGATTCCCACGCAGCCAAAGATCTCGCGGACTGATCCGCGCAATCGGCTTTCTTCTATAAAACAAAACGCCCGCCTTCCGGGCGTTTTGTTTTATTCACCAGGTTTCTCAAAAAAAAGAAGCAGCGTACTGCCGTATCGGCGCCGGTCGAACTCCGAGAGATTCCCCAACGCGACGGCTTGCGCTTCCTTTGGATCGATCTGGACTACTACCATCCCGTCGGGCGCCAGCCAGTCCGGACGGCTATCGATCGATTGCAGCGCGCGGATCCACAAACTCCGATATTGCGGCGGGGCAACATAAATGATGTCAAACGGCCGGCGTTCCCTGCGTTCCAGAAAGGAAAAGGAATCGGATCGAACGACAACGGCTTTCTCTTCCAGCAGGGTCGACTTGAGATTCTCGCGAAGGATGCGGATCGCATCGGGATCGATATCCACAAAGACCGCCTCCCCCGCACCGCGGGAAAGCGCCTCGATTCCCACTCCGCCGGTTCCGGCGAACAAATCGAGAAAGGCGGAACCTTGCATATCTCCCGAAATGATATCGAACAGGGCGACCTTCACTCGGTCGGTGATCGGTCGGGTGGTTTCTCCCGGCACCGGCTTTAATCGTCTTCCCTTGGCGGTTCCGGCGATTACGCGCATAGGGCTTTGGCGAGTGGCAGTCTGAGGGCTATCACGCGGCGGGGATCGGCCGCCATGCGGGGTCGGTTTCGATCGAACGGTCGGTCGTGATCCGGCGGGGTTCTGCCGCCCCGACGAGGGGGAGAAGGTAAATATCGCGATTCTGCTTGATGGTCATGTCGAATATGACCCATTGCCCATCGGGGGAGAATCTGGCGACGGTAGTACCCTGATACGCCGAACTGAGAGGAATTTGATTGAACCGGGAGTCTTCTTTGTAAATGACGACCTGTCCGTGGGATGCCAGTATGTAAAGGATGTAATTGTCGACCGACCAGTCGGGGCTCGCAGTGTTATACGTCACTGTGGAGAATTCGGTCCGGGTTTGGAGAAAATTCGCAGGATCGGCGTATTCGAGAAAGACGATCGAACGATCGCCGACGGAAGAAATAAACACAATATGCGTT
>JBEKDW010000126.1:0-6983 GCA_050014155.1 Anaerolineales bacterium | reverse complement strand
AGCGCGGGATGCAATCCATCCTCGATGCCCTGGCCACCCGGGAGATTCCGCGTCTGCGATTCGGAGTCGGCCGCCCGCCGGGCCGCATGGACGCCGCGGATTATGTGCTGCATGCTTTCGAAACGGAGGAAGAGGAAGCATTGCCGATCCTCATTGAGAAGGCGGTCCAGGCCGCGCTGACGTTCGTCGACCTCTCGCTCGAAGAAGCTATGAACCGGTACAACACGTCCCCCGCCGGCTCAGCTTCCCAGCCGCCGGCCGGTGAAGGCAAAGGCGAAGGCGTCTGAGGGCGGAGATGGATCTGGCGCGCCTGCTTCCCTTTTTCCAAAACGATCCCCGATACCGCGAACTGGTCGGCGCCCTTCAGCCGGATTTCGCGGCGCGCGTCCCCGCGCCCCGGCCGATCTCCCTTTCGCTGATGCGTGCCGCGCGCCCTTGCCTGCTGGCTTCGCTGGCCCGAGCCCTGCCCGGCCCGATCATCGTTATGACGGCCCACGCGGAACGGGCGCTAGCCTTGCGCGACGAAATCGCCGCTTGGGATCCGGAGGTCGAACCGCTGATCTTTTCGGAGCCGACGCCGGTCTTCTATGAACGGGCTCCCTGGGGGCCGCGCACGGTGCGCGAGCGCATCACCGCGCTTTCCCGCCTGACGGAGCCGCAAAATGGGAAGCCATACGTCGTTATCGCGCCGGCCCGCGCGCTGATTACGCCCAGCCTGCCCCCGCGGAATTTTCTCTCCGCTACACGCGTCCTGCAAACCGGCCAGACCGCGCCGCCCGAAAAGCTCGTGCGCACCTGGGTGGACCAAGGCTACCGGCCGGAAAGCCTCGTGGTGGAACCGGGCCAGTTCAGCCGCCGCGGAGGAATTCTCGACGTCTGGCCACCGTCGGATGGGAGCCCGACGCGCATCGAATTCTTCGGCGACCAGATCGAAACGCTGCGCCCGTTCGACCCGGCCACGCAACGCACCCATTCGAAAATTACAGAACTGCGCATCACTCCCGCGCGCGAATTGCTGGCCCCCGATCTCACCTGGGCGAAAGATCTGCCGCCACCGCCCGAACCGCCGGAAAGTTACCCCTCAGAATATTTAATCCCCTGGGCATATCCGCCTTCGGGTTTGCTGGATTATCTTCCCGAAACGGGCATCGTCGCCGTGGAAGAATGGAACGAGCTGGGAGATGCCATCGCCGATTTGGAAGAACACGCACTCCTTCTGCGCCGCGAGGCGGAAGAGAGCGGCACCCTTTTGTCGTCTTCGCCTCGAGCCCACCTCACCTGGGACGATATCCGCGAGGCGACGGAAAGCCGGATCCTTTTGCATATGGGTGCGGGCGAGGAAGAAAGCATCGCCATCCCGCTGGGCGAATCCTTTTCCCCCGCCCCGCGCTTCGGCGGAGTGTTGAAATCGTTCGTCGAACAGGCTCATCACCTGCGCCAGGAGAATCAGCGGGTGGTGGTGATCTCGCGCCAGGCGGATCGCTTATTGGAAGTGTGGAACGAGCAGCGGCCGGGAACCGGCCCGGTATCCGCTCCGGTGGAATCCCCCCTCGCACCGCCCGCGGAATCCGACCTACTCTTCATCCACGGATCGCTTCAGGAGGGATTTTCCTTTCGCGACCTGCACCTCCTGACCGACAACGAAATCTTCGGATGGATCCGGCCCGAGCCGCGCCGCCGGCCGACGATCAAGGCGCTCCCGCCGGAGTCGGTTTACGCCGACCTCAAACCCGGTGATTTTGTTGTCCACATCGAGTTCGGGATTGGCCTGTTCACCGGTCTGGTACGGCACCTAGTGGACAACCTGGAGCGTGAATACCTGCAGGTGGAATTCGGCGATGGCGGCGTGGTTTTCGTCCCGATCCATCAAGCCGACCGGCTCACCCGCTACATCGGGGCCGACGAGCGGCCTCCCACCCTCTCGCGGCTGGGATCGCCGGAATGGACTGCGGCTCGCGACCGGGCGCGGCGCGCCATCCTCGACGTGGCCCGCGATATGCTGGCCCTCTACGCGCGGCGCGAAGTCTCGCCGGGTAAAGCCTTCCCGCCGGACACGGCTTGGCAGCGCGAGCTTGAAAGTTCGTTCCCCTACGTCGAGACGGAAGACCAGCTGCGCGCGATCGCCGAAGTGAAAACCGACATGGAGCGGCCGCGTCCGATGGACCGTCTGATCTGCGGCGACGTGGGATACGGCAAAACCGAGGTGGCCCTGCGCGCCGCCTTCAAGGCGGTGACCGACGGAGTGCAGGTGGCGGTGCTGGTGCCCACCACGGTGCTGGCCCAGCAGCATTACCAGACTTTCTCGCAGCGGCTGGCGGCCTTTCCGGTGAAAGTGGAGATGCTCTCGCGCTTCCGCACCCCCTCCGAGCAGGAAAAGATCCTGGCCCGGTTGGCGGCGGGCGACGTGGATATCCTCATCGGCACCCACCGCCTTCTCCAGCGCGACGTCGCGTTCCACAATCTGGGGCTGGTGGTGATCGATGAGGAGCAGCGCTTCGGCGTGGCGCACAAGGAACACCTCAAAAAGCTGCGCACCGAGGTGGATGTGCTCACCCTCACCGCCACGCCGATCCCGCGCACGCTATACCTCTCGCTGACAGGCGTGCGCGACATCTCCACCATCAACACCCCGCCGGAGGAGCGGATGCCGATCGTGACCCACGTCGGGCAGTACAGCGAGAAACTGGTGCGCCAGGCGGTCCTACGCGAGTTGGAACGCGGCGGGCAAGTTTTCTACCTGCACAACCGAGTGGAAACCATTCTCCCGGTGCGGGAAAAACTCGCCGCCCTCCTTCCAGAGGCCCGCATACGCATTGGCCACGGGCAGATGCCCGAGCACGAACTGGAACAAACGATGGATAAATTCGTGCGCGGGGAAGTGGACGTGCTGCTGTGCACATCGATCATCGAGTCCGGGCTGGATATCCCCAACGCCAACACTCTGATCGTCGACCGGGCGGATACGTTCGGTCTGGCGCAGCTCTACCAGCTGCGCGGCAGGGTTGGGCGCGGCCCCGTGCGCGCCTATGCGTATTTTTTTACCGATCGCCATCACCGGCCGACGCCGGAAGCGTATCAGCGTTTGGAGACCCTCGCCGAGCAGACCGAGTTGGGCGCGGGTTACGCCATCGCCATGCGCGATCTGGAAATTCGAGGCGCGGGAGAAATCCTCGGCACGCGCCAAAGCGGCCACATCGCGGCGATCGGATTTCACCTCTACACGCGTCTGCTGGCGCAAGCGGTGCGCAGACTGCGGGCCGAGCGCGACGGCCTGACCCCCCAAATGGAAGGCCTGCCCCCGAGCGTCGACCTGCCCCTGGCCGCCGCGCTTCCGGAGGATTACGTCCCGGACCGCGACCTGCGCCTGCGGCTGTACCGGCGCATGGCGGAAATTGGATCCGAACAGGATCTGGATTCGCTGCGCAAGGAACTCGAGGACCGGTTTGGGGCCATGCCGGACGCCGCGGAGAATCTGCTGTATCAACTGCGGGTGAAAATCCTTGCCCAGCAGGCCGGAGTCGACTCCGTCGCGATGGAAGGCGGCACGCTGGTGCTTGGCATCGCGCTGGGAGAGGAAACGCGCGCGGCGGATATCCATCCGCGCGCCAGGTACAGCAAGGAACGGTTATACATTCCCTTCGGCCCGGAAGACGATCAGTGGCGGAACGATTTAATCGATATTCTCTTCCGGTTGATCCGGCAAAAACCCCGTAAAGGATAGGTCGGGGAAGGAGAAGTCCGGAAACCGATGGTTTTTGGAGGTTTCCGGTGGAATCTGTCGATACCCGGGACGCGCAGTATACTTCAAGACCGGTTTATGCATTTCTGCTCATGGTGTTTTATAATATCCAGAGAGGATGGTTGACGTATGTTTTCATCGATTCTATCCATCGGAAACATTCCCATGGCCTCCCTGGTTGCAGCGATCGGATTGCCGCTCGCGGCCGTCGTGCGTTCCCGCGTCTCCAAACGCAGAATTCCGGCGCAGGAAGTCCTTATGGACAAACTGCCGGACGGTGTGATGATTTTGGATGCGCGCGATCGAATCCTCAAAATCAACCCCGCCATGCGGAAAATCATCGGTTCTGCTCGACAGGATTTCACAAGACGTGAGGCCCGGGAGGTGATTCCCGTCTGGGCGGAATGGCTAAGGCTGCTTCGCGAGAACAAAGGAATCGCCGTGGTTCCATCCCCATTCCATGCGGAACCGATGTTGGAAATCCGCCGATGGCCGATGCGGAACAGTGCGGGTAAATCCGGTGGAAGCATGATCCTCGTGCGGGATATTACGGATCGCCTCCGATCGGAAGCGGATTACCAAAGGTCGACCAGCCTTCTGCAGGAACAATCCACCCAGATCCAATCCCTGCGAACTTCGTTGCAGGAACAAGCCGTGCGCGACCCGGCTACCAATCTTTACAACCGGTGTTATTTGACGGAAACCCTGGCCCGGGAATTGGCACGGGCCGCCCGTACGCAAAGCCCGGTGGGGCTGATGATCATTTCGCTCGATCAATTCCAGGCAACCAACAAGACCTACGGTTCCAAAGCGGGTGTTGAAGTGGTCAAGATCATGGGCTCACTCCTTAATCGGAACATCCGAAAGGGAGATGTCCCCAGCCGTTATGACGCGGATGAGTTTGTCGTAGTGATGCCCGGGGCTCCTCTCGCGGTGACGGGATCCCGCGCCGAACAATTGCGTGCGGCGTTTCAGGATTCTATTTTAAGTTTCCTGGGTTCGGTGATCCGCAACACCTTCAGTTGCGGCGTGGCAGCTTCCCCCAAGCATGGCGCAACACCGGAGGAGTTACTGCAATCGGCACGCAAAGCATTGGATAAATCCAAGGCCGCTGGCGGAAACCGGGTAACGGTTTTTGAATAGAAGACCCGGATTGAATTTCCCGAGATAGTCGGTCTGTCGAGCATCGTCCCGACCGCACGGAAATATTTTTTTACTTGACGGATTCATCGGCCCAAAGAATTAATAAATCCGGCATATATTCCGTCAAATGCGGAATGGTATTTATCCATCCGCCGCCTGCCGGCGGAGATCCCGTTTTTTCATCCCCCCTTTGAGCGGCGAGTAGGTTCCCGAAGGTTGCCATGAACAACTCTGCTTCGCGGCGAATCCAATTCACCTATCAATCCTCGCGTCAAGCAGTTCAACCACAGAGATTAAATTGCTTCCTGGGCAACTTTCTCGCCAAAGGATAGCAGTGCCTTCACCATCTTTTCATCGCGGCCTTCGGCATACACACGCAACACCGGTTCCGTGCCCGACGGACGGACCAACAGCCAGGATTCATCTTCCAGCAGGTATTTGACGCCGTCCAACGTCTTCACGTCCACCACTTTCACTCCGCCCAGGGCGGCGGGCGGTCGTTCGACGAGCCGGTTGGTGATCTCCGATTTCGAAACAGGATGGACCAGCCGTAGATCGCGCCGTTCGTAGATCGCCGGTCCCACCTCGCGCAGAAGATCGGCCACCAGCGCATCCAACGGCTCTTGGTACACCGCCACCATCTCGATCAGGAGCAGCCCGAACAGTATGCCGTCACCTTCGGGAATGTGTCCGTGAAAGCTCATCCCGCCCGATTCCTCGCCCCCGATGAGAACGTTGTCCTTCAACATATGATCGGCAATGTAATTGAACCCCACCGGGGTTTCCAGCACTTCCAATCCATACTTGGTCGCGAGGCGGTTGATCATTTGCGTGGTGGAAACCGTCTTGACCACCTTTCCGCGCAAGCCGCGCTTCTCCACCAGATAGCGCAGGGCCAGGGCCATGATCCGGTGTGGGTCGACGAACTGACCGCGACCGTCCATGGCGCCGGTGCGGTCCGCGTCCCCGTCGGTGGCCACGCCGATCTCGCCGTTTCCGGCGGCGATCGCCCCGGCCAATGCGCCCAGGTTGCGGGCGATCGGTTCCGGATGAACACCGCCGAAGCCCGGGTTCATTTCTCCGCGCACTTCGAATACCTCGCACCCCGTCCCCTGCAGGATGGTCTTGATTTGCCCGCGGCCCGAGCCGTACATCGAATCCACCACAACCCGCGGCGGGTTGAGGGAAATCGCGTCGAAATTAATCAGCTTGCGAAGGTGTTCGTGATAGGCGGGTGTGGGGTTGAACCGTCGGATCTTTTTCGCGTTCAATGCCTGGGTGTAATCCATCAGGTTCGGGCCGTGTCCGCGCTCCTCGTTGTCGGAAAGATAGATCTCCACCCGGCGGCATTGCTCCGGGAGCGCCGACCCGCCGTAGGAGGATTTCAATTTCACCCCGTTGTAGCGCGGTGCGTTGTGCGATGCGGTGATCATCACGCCGCCCATCGCCTTCAAATGGTGAACCATGTAGGAAATGGCGGGGGTGGGAGCGTCGGCTTGCGCCAGATGCACGTTGTATCCGTTGGCCGCAAGGACCCGGGCCACCTCCACCGCATAACGGTCGGAAAGGAACCGGGTGTCGAACCCGACCACCATATCGCGCGTCGTCGGTCCGGCCGGGAGGGATGGCAGCCGATTCCAATCCGGAGACGCCGCCGCGTCGGCGATGGCCTGCGCAACCAGGCGCAAGTTGGTGAAAGTAAAGGTATCGGAGATCACGGCGCGCCAGCCGTCGGTTCCAAAACTGATCGTCATGAAAAAGCTCCCTGATGAGAGATCCGGAATAAATTCCGCGCCCTGGAATCGCTGGTACACGGGAAAAACATCTTTCGAGATGCCGTAGAGGCCGGTGCATCCCGCAGCCAGCCATTATACCTGAAAAATAGCCGTTTTTGGAGAATTATTCCGTTTTTTAAAGTAGGGCATTGGGCGATGATTCGCTCATTATTCGGCGGGGGAAAAGCATTTTATGGATTGGCTACTTGCGCGGCTTCAGCCGCCGCTATGGAAGGAGGAGTGTCGTTGGAAAGCACTTCGCGCGCGGCTTTGGAGAAGACCGGACCGAAGGAGTTGGAGATTTCATCCTCGGGAAATGCGAGCGC
>JBEKDW010000125.1:0-7007 GCA_050014155.1 Anaerolineales bacterium | reverse complement strand
CGCCGCGCATGCAGCAACACCTGGGAATTGAGGGCCAACAGGACGGCGGCGGAAACGGCTCCCACCTCCCCGCACAGTTGCCACCCGATCCGTGCCATCAGCAACACGGCGAGAAAAAGAAGCAGCGCTTGGGGGATGCGCGCCGCGAGCAGCAACCCGATGGAGGGCACCGCTCCCTGCCCCAGGTTCTGCTCCCAGCCCGCGCTCCAATTCCAGTTCGATGGCGTAGCGGAGATTCCTGTGACGATACGCGCCAACCCGATGGTGTATCGAGTGAGCGGGCTATCCCGCTCCCGTTCCACCTGCAGCGGATCGGATTCGTTTACAGCCTTCCAACAGACTACGCATGGGCCGCCGGCGATGATCCGGTCCAAATCCCGACTCATATAGATGTAGGTGGACTCATCCGGGTGGAAGGGCACCGAGCTCAGCGTCATCAACAGAAAACCCAGGTAGAGAACTCCCGCCAAGCCATAGACGACCTGTTTCAGGGGAAAGGGATGCCGCACGACGCCCGGAGATTTCTTCACGGCAGATCCTTCCGGCAATAGACAAGCATGGATTGGCTGCCATAGATATCGGTGGGATACTCCGCGCAGATCCCGTATTGCGCCAGAAATCGCGAATCCCGCAGCAACCCGTTCCGGCCATACACTTCCAGGAGAACCACATAGGCCGGCTTCTCGTCGAGGATGAGGTTTGGCGGCATGGCATAGACGATGACGTACATATTTTCCGGCAACGGATAATAGCGGACGGACTGAGCGGAATTCAACCCGACCGTATCCAGGACTGGAGTGTCGAGGAAATATCCAAGCACACCGACATCGCCGGCGGCCACGGTCTGACCGGGCAGCAACTGTTTCTGCAAATCCTCGGCCACCCGGCGATACAACAGTTCCAGGCGAATATAGGCCATCTCCGGCGCCGGGCTCGTAGGACCATGATCGGGAGAGAGCGTCCATCCCCTCAAATAGAGAAGCAGGCAACCGAAAACGATTGCGCCGAACAGGATCGCGGGCTTCCGCGCCATTCCTGCATCGGAGGTTTTTGCCAACCCCAGGAGCGCGGCCAATCCGATAAACAAGGAGAGAAAAAGAAACGGCAGTGGCGGCGCGAGATACCAGCGAAAGATCAGCGGGTTGGCGATGGAGAAGACCAGAAAATAAATCCAAGGGAACACCAAACCGGCCGCGGCACCCTCTCCCGGCCGGAGCCTCTCCGCGGCAAGGATTCCGATCGCGGAAAGAAACAGATACAACGGCGCGCTTACGAGAATGATCCTGGCTCCAAAGGTCAAGTCCTCAAAAAAAGGAGTGGCGTAATTTTGGATCATTCGGATTAACCCGTCCCGGGGATCCAACCGGTAGGCGACGGATTTGGCAAGCATCGAATGCGGCAGAAGCGTACCGTAATAAGAATAGGCAAACGCGAACCACGCAACGAGAATTGCCAGCAGCGGCAGGGAGACAAGAAGGATTTTTCCCAGCGCCGGGCGCAGCCTGTTGCGCTGCAGCAGGCGGATGAAAAGTTCGATCCAGAGCGGAACGATCAGGAGCAGCGCATCCGGCCGGCACAGAAAAGCCAGCCCCGAAAGGAAACTCATGGCGTAGAGTTTCCCCCGCAGGCGGAAGTAAAATACCGAAACCAGTAGCAGAATGTACACGCTGGTTTCCATTCCGCCGACGGCGAAGGTTACGCTCATGGGTGAAACCGCCCATAGGAGTGCGGCCGCCCAGCCGGCGGCCGGCAAACGCAGGCTGCGGCCGAGGGCGATCAGCAGCAGGCAGGTTAGCGCATCCGCCAAGGCGTTGAGGACCAGCGCGATGATGGGAAACGGCGCATGCGCGCCGCCCAGCGGCAGGGAGACAATTGTCAGAAGACCCATGTACAATGGGGTGGTCGTTCCGAGCACGCGCTCGCCGGGGTTGAATACCGGTCCGCTCCCTTCGAGCAGGTTGCGCGCGTAGCGGAAGGTGATGAAGGCGTCGTCGATGGTGCGCGGCCCGGGGAGAAGGCGGAGTCCGAAGGCCAGCGCGGCGACAAGCGCCATGAGGAGGATTTTCGTGCGGGGTGACATACTCGCGATTATACGGGAAACCGCCCGACGGCACTGGGGGCTGGGCTTGGCCCTGCTCCTGGCTATAGGCGGGAAGCTTGCGCTTCTGGGGGCGCAAGTGTTTCCTTTTAACGCCGACGAAGCGGTCGTGGCGCTCATGGCTCGGCATATCCTTCAAGGGGAACGTCCGCTGTTCTTCTACGGACAGGCCTACATGGGCAGCCTGGACGCGTTCCTCACGGCAGCTCTCTTCGCGCTCTTTGGCCCGCAGGTATGGGTCGTCCGCGCGTTGGAGGCACTGCTTTTTGCGGGCACGATCACCGTCTGGTATTTTTTCTGCGCGGAGGCGTTCGATTCCCTGACGGTGGCGCGGATCGCCGTCCTCCTGCTGGCCGTCCCGCCGGTACTGGTCACGCTGTATACGACCGTTTCCATTGGCGGATACGGGGAAGCGCTGTTGCTGGGCAGCTTGGGCATGCTGCTCGCGCTGCAAATCCGGCGCGGGAAAACGCATCCTGCGCGCTGGCTCATCTTGGGGTTTACGGTCGGAATTGGATTCTGGTCGTTTCCGCTCTCGCTGGTTTTATCGTTTCCCGCCCTCCTTACCGCCATCTGGTACAAACCTTCCGAGCAAAAATCCCAACCCATGAAATATTTCTGGACTCATATGGGAATTCTCTTCCTCGGATTAATCGCGGGGATTTCGCCCTGGATCGCGGGATGGATTCAACTGGGAGCCTCAGCTTTTCGCGAACTCGGCGGAAGCGCGATCGCCGGCACCATCCAGGGCGGTCCCGGAACGGTCTTGCTGTTCCGGCTGCTGGATCTGGGGGTGTTCGGGGTCACCGCTCTGTTCGGGCTGCGGCCCAGTTGGGAGATTCGCTGGCTTGCGCCCGTGGTTTTGCCGTTTGCAGTGGCGATCGATCTGACCGCGATTGTCTATGCGGTCCGGAACCTCCGCCTGCGGGACGCCGCCCGGCCCGCCCGATGGATGATGGCCGGGTCGATCGCTATTCTCATACTGGTGTATCTGTTCACCCCGTTCGGAAACGATCCCAGCGGCCGGTATTTTCTGCCGCTGGCTCTAGTCCTGGCGGCGTTCTGCGCCGAGCTCATCGCCCGCGCGGCGGCGCGCTTCGGCCGGGCCGCGTATTTGCTCCTTCCGGTACTCATGCTATTTCAAGGCGCGGGGACTGTGGAATCCGCGCTGCGCGTGCCGCCCGGGATCACCACGCAATTCGATCCGGTGGCGCAACTGGATCAGAGAGATCTTCCCCAAGTGATTGCCTTTTTGCGCGCGCACGGGGAAACGCGTGGATACACTAATTATTGGGTCTCGTTTCCGTTAGCGTTTCAATCCGGGGAGGAACTCATCTTCACGGCGCAGTTGCCTTACCATCCGGACCTGCGGTATACCTCCCGCGACGACCGGTATCCGCCCTATGATGACCTGGTGGAGGCGGCCGGACGCGTGGCGTATATCACGACCAAGAACCCTGCGCTGGATTCCCTGCTGGAAGCGGCGTTTGCCGCACATGGAATCCGGTACCAGTTCGAACAGATCGGCGACTTCCGAATTTACTACGATCTCTCCGCCCCACTCCGGCCCGAGCAGCTATATCAACTTCCTTTTATGGATTGATCAACCGCACAACAAGCAAACAAACCCCAAGTAAAATTCGAAAAGAGGAATACGGATTTCACCGAATAAAATACGGATTACACGGATTGAGGAATGATGTATCCGTGGAATCCATGTTTCTATCCGTTAAATCCGTGGTAATAAAAAAGCCCCGGCAGTTAGCTGCCGGAGCTTAGTGACAATGATCGATCTATTTAAAATCGTATATCCAAGTGTCGGTAAATGTGCAGACCAAGTTTTCGCGCCTTTTCTATATTGCGGGCGCTGAAACGCTGCGGTTTATGTATTCAGCCAGATCGCGACCTCATAGAATACGAAGGATGCCTGACCCGAAAACTGCTGGTTCCCAAAGGATGGGAAAGTGCATATATATCCTGATGGGCAGGTCCACTGTTGAAAATAGAGCGCGAACCGAACCTTATAAGTTTCGATCGTCTCATCGGAGACGTTGTAGTATGCCGATACGTATTTCCAGAAATCTCCGGGAACGGGCCCATACGGATTACTGGCTTTGCCGGTTACACCGGCGCCGACCGTTCTCGCGTAAGCCTTATTATCTTCGCGCAGTTGAGCCATAAAATCCGCAGGGAATAGACTATCCATCACTTGGAACCTTTGTTCCATATGGTCCAATCGGGTTTTTACGCTGTTTAAGACATCCATCTGGACTTCTCCGTCATTACTGATGTAGATATTTTCGAACGAATTGTCCAGGGTCCAGATGGTTAAGCTACCGTCCGATGAAACCACTGACGAAAAGCCGATATCTCTCAACGCCTGTTCAAATTGGCCAAGAGTCACTTTCGGCACCTCGGTCGGCATATTGGTCGGCATACGTGTGGGCTTCTTGGTGGCGGTCTGTTCGGGTGTATCGGTGGGCGGGAGTGTCTCCGTCGGCGTGTTCGTATTGGTGGGAACCGGCGTGCTGGTGGCGGCCGGAGCTCCAAGCGAGCACGAGAGCACGAGGATCAATACGACAACCAACAACAGCGCGGGCCTGAACCATTTTTTTCCGGTTTGAAAACGCCTTGATTCGTTCATCTGCCCCTCCTGGAAAAAAAGAATGTGGAATGAGAACTGGATCTTTACAACGGAAGCCGTTTATCCCCAACTCAGGTTGAATGGGAAATTTGGGCTGCCGACATTACCAAAGAATATGCTTCCAGTATATGTGATTTTCCGAAAAAGACAAATCATTGGGTCAAGGAAAAATCCGGCAGCTTCCATAAATAACTGACTCGGTCCCAAACGGTTAACCCCGGTCACCGACCGGGGGCTACTGGATTCGAACGATGACTTTTCCGTCTTGCCACAATTCTTCCAAATCATAGTATTCTCTGCGCTGCGGCGTGAAAATATGGGCGATCACCGTGCCTAAATCCACAAGTACCCATCCGCTCTCCGGGTGCCCCTCCAGCCGGGCGGGAATCTTATACTCTTTGTGCGCCGCCTCGACCACGGTTTCCTCCAAGGCACGCAGCATACGTTCGGATGTACCGGAACAAAGGACGAAGAAATCCGCAAAAGGGCATCGGCCTTGAACGTCCAATAGAACAATTTCCTCCGCTTTTCGTTCTTCCAGTGCCCGCACAAGGCTTCGGGCCAGCATCAAACCGTCCAGAACGCACCTCCGTGGAAATCTATGCTATCCTTGAAACGGATTATACCCTTGCCGGAAAGGAAACATTCGTGAATCGGCTTACCCGTCGTGATTTCCTGCGGCTGGCCGCCGCCGGGGTGCCTTCCCTGGTGATTGCGCCGGGATTCCTCTCCAAACTCCCGGAGCTGCCTCTGGGCCGGGTGGCCATCAAATCGGTGGACGTCCGCCTGGAACCGGATCCCGCCGCCCCGAGCCTGCTCCAGATCCCGAAGGATTCCCTGGTACAAATCGTCCGCTTCGTAGACGCCAAGGCGCCCAGCGGAAACCCGCGGTGGCTGCAGGTGGATGCGGGGTTCGTCCACAGCGGGGATATCCAACCGGTGGAATTTCATCCCCAGGCACCGTTCCAAGCCGTTCCCCAAACCACGCCGGCCGAAGTCTGCGTGCCGATCACCCAATCCTATCGGAGCATTTCCCCCAAAGAGGAAATCCTCTATCGGCTGTATTACAAATCCGTCCATTGGGTGACCGGGACGAAAATCGGAGATCGCGGCAAGGTCTGGTACATCCTTCACGATCAGCAGTTGAACCTGGACGTATTCGCCCCCGCAGAGCATCTGCGCCTGCTCGGGCCGGAAAACTATTCCCCATTCCTTTCTACCATCGATCCATGGAAAAAATGGATCGACATCCGTATCTCCAACCAGAGCCTGACGGCCTACGAAGACGCGGCCGTCGTGCGCACGGCGAAAATTTCCTCCGGAATGGCGGGAAAAGACACCGCCACACCGACGGGCACTTTCAACATCCAAATTAAAGTGGCCGCGGTGCACATGGGCGACGGCCGGATCACCGCCGATCCGCTCGCGTACGAACTGCCCGGCGTGCCCTGGGTAAGCTATTTCGAATTGGATCGCGGGGTGGCCCTGCACGGTACGTACTGGCACAACGATTTCGGACGCCGTCGCAGCCACGGCTGCATCAATCTAGCTCCCGAAGACGCGCTCTGGATTTACCGTTGGACGGCGCCCCCCGCGGCCGAAGCGAAGATAAAAGGCACAAGCGGTCTGGGGACGAGGGTCATCGTCCGCTGAATTCCACCCGATAGAGAACGGAATACTCCGGGCCATCCGGCCGCAGGATGCTGCGGAACAGGCAAAGCCCATCCACCGGCATCGCCGCGGTTGTTTCCGTCCGCGTTCCCTCAACTGCTGATCCTATTTTCCGCAATTGGATTTCGCTCACGCCGTCCTTCACCCTTCCCAAGGTCAGGTGCGGCGAGAAGGCGCGCCGCTCCCGGTCAAAACCGGCGGCACTCAGATTGTCCTCCAGCCGTTGCTGGAGATCCAAAAGCAGCGGCTCGCTCCGAACGCCCGCCCACACAACCCTCGGCCGGGTGGTGTTTGGAAAGCACCCCACCCCTTCGACGGTCAGGGAGAACGGTTTTACGCCTTCCGTCGATCGATCCATCGCACCGCGAACGGCGTCGATTCGGCCAAAGGGAATCTCCCCCAGGAATTTCAACGTGATATGGATTCCATCCGTGTCGACCCAACGCACGGCCCCCACCGGCATCCCGGATTTTAAAATGGACCGCGCATTTTCCAGCCACCGCCGCACATCCGGGGAAAGATCGACCGCGATAAAAACTCTTTGCATGTCGTTCAAGATGCCCTCTAGAATATGAAAAACCCGGTCGAATAGCA
>JBEKDW010000124.1:0-7009 GCA_050014155.1 Anaerolineales bacterium | reverse complement strand
CCAGAGATTAGCCAATTCTCGTGTTTTGGGTTGGTCCGATGGAGGCGTTGAAGGATTTGATAATTTCTCCGTGACCTATTGGCAATCCACCCAGTCGAGTGTGCGGGTCACGGCTTTTTTCCAGCCGGAGTACAGCCGGTCGCACTCTCCGCATTCTATCTTCGGTTTCCATTCCTTGTCGATTCCCCACTGGCTGCGCAGCTCGTCGAAGTCCTTCCAGAAGCCGACGGCCAAGCCGGCGGTGTAGGCCGCGCCCAGAGCGGTGGTCTCGGCGACCGTGGGACGGATCACCGGCACGTTCAGGATGTCCGCTTGGAATTGCATCAGCAGTTCGTTCCGCACCATGCCGCCGTCCACTTTGAGGGCCTTGAGCCGGACACCGGAATCTTTTTCCATGGCGTCCAGCACCTCGCGCGTTTGGTAGGCGGTCGCCTCGAGTGCGGCCCGGGCGATGTGTCCTTTGTTGATGAAACGCGTCAACCCGACGATTGCACCGCGCGCGTCCGATCTCCAATACGGCGCGAACAAGCCGGAGAACGCCGGAACGAAATAGATGCCGCCGCTATCTTCGACCGTGCGCGCCAGCGCTTCCACGTCGGCGGAGGCCGCGATCAGGCCGAGGTTGTCTCGCAGCCATTGAACGAGCGCGCCGGTGATTGCGATCGATCCCTCCAGGGCGTAAACCGGCTTCCCGCCGCCGATCTTATAGGCGATTGTTGTAAGCAGCCCGCTGGTGCTCGGCACGGGGATCTCGCCCATATTCATGAGCATGAAACAGCCGGTGCCGTAGGTGTTCTTGGCTTCGCCGGGATTGAAACAGGTCTGGCCGAACAAGGCCGCCTGTTGATCGCCAAGATCCCCGGCCACCGGAACGCCTGCCAGGGGCAACCCGCTTGCCCCGGCCACAGGCCCATAGATTTCCGACGAGGAACAAATCTTCGGAAGCATGGAACGCGGGACGCCGAGCAGTTCCAACAGACGCTCATCCCAATCCAGTGTATTCAGGTTCATCAGCTGCGTGCGCGATGCGTTGGTCGCATCGGTGACATGAATGCCGCCGGCAATATTCCAGAGCATCCAAGTATCCATATTGCCAAAAAGCAACTCGCCCTTCTCGGCCTTGCGGCGCGCTTCGGGTACGTTGTCCAGGATCCATTTAATCTTCGGACCGGAAAAATAGGTTGCCAGCGGCAGACCGGTCGTCGGACGCAGGCGGTCCGGACCGCCCTCCTTGGCCAGCTCACTGCAGATTAAATCCGTGCGTGTGTCCTGCCAGACGATGGCGTTGCCGACCGGTTTGCCGGTGGATTTCTCCCAAACCACGGTTGTCTCCCGCTGGTTGGTGATCCCGATGGCGGCGATGTCTTTGGAGGCTATCCTCCCTTTCTCCAATGCATTCCTCATCACCTCTCGTATTCTTTCCAAGATCTCGAGCGGGTCGTGTTCCACCCAGCCCGGTTTCGGGCAGATTTGCCGGTGTTCCTTTTGATCCATGGCGGCGATGTTCCCGGAGTGGTCGAAGATGATGAAGCGGGTGCTGGTTGTCCCCTGATCTAGCGCGGCAACATATTTCGGCATCAGGCACCTCTTTTTCTTCTAACCCTGCCTCAAATCCGCAACAACACCGGATTTTCGGCTTCCCCCTCCCGACTTACCTGCGCTTCGCGATGGCAGGTGCCGGGAGAGGGATTGGGGGTGAGGGAGAGAAATAGGATTTCCGCTTGTTATGAATTCCCTCGGGAAACCCCTTCCGGCGGCAGGGTGCGGGTGAGCATGACGTTTACACCGCTTCCCCGGTAGTCTTCGATCAAGACTCTCCCGCGTTTGGCCGGAAGGCGGACCAACAGCTGGGTGAGATCTCCGATAAACTCGGTGATGAGTGCCCGGGGGAGAGGCTTGTCCGTTCGCACGGGAATGTATGGGAACGCCCGGGAATCGGTGCGGACAACGGCCGTGACTACGCGGGTGGGGGAGATCATCTCTTCCCTGCCGTAAACCGCTCCCTTGGGGCAGCGGTTCCCGGTGACCGAGACCTCTCCTTCGCCCTTCATCTCAACGGTCAGCATGCAGCCGATCGGGCAAGCGATGCAAACAAACTCGGTCATCATAGCCTCCACACGGACAGTTCGCCGCACGGCCTCTGCGTCCTGCCCCGATGCCGTTTTTCCATTTTCATCGGATCGCCACCTCCATGAGGTTATCCTGGCCATCGCTCAATGCGGGGAAATCGGAAGGCTGCAGGCGGAGCCGGATCATTTCAGAGGGCTGAATGTGTGCGAGCTTTCTCTTTTTGATTTCTGAGCCTCCGATCTGCAGTGAGAGAATCGCGTCGTTTTTTACGATAAAGGATCGGATATAGAGAACGTTCTCCCGGTCGGGAGCATAAAAGTTGGGCACCACGGAGCGGACGTTTGCCCCCGCCATCAGGGGGAATTGTTTAGCACTTACTCCGGAAAGAAATCGGCCAACCGCCTCTCCGCAGCGTCTTGCCTCCTCCGCAGCATAATCCACAAGGTCGTGAACATGGAGCACATTGCCGCAGGCAAAGATCCCCGGGGAGGCGCTCATGAGGTTGGCATCGATGCGGGGCCCGCCCGTGTCGTCATTGAGCGAAACCCCGGCCTTGCGGGAGAGTTCGTTTTCCGGAATGAGCCCCACGGATAGAAGCACGGTATCGCAATCCAACCGAAAGCTCTTTGTGTAATCCGGATTGCCTTCCAAGAGCGGGGTCACCTCGACCCCATCCACCCTGTCCATTCCCGTGATCTTAGAAACAACGTGGGAGAGATAAAGCGGGATCGAGAAATCTTTCAGGCATTGCGAGATGTTCCTCGCCAGACCGGAGGGATAGGGCAATATTTCAACCACGGCAATCACGTGAGCACCGACCAGGGTCAGGCGGCGCGCCATAATGAGGCCGATATCCCCCGACCCGATCACGACCACTCTGCGGCCCGGAAGGTAGCCCTCAAGGTTCATTAGCCGTTGAGCCAGGCCTGCGGTGAATACTCCCGCGGGACGGGTTCCGGCGATGGCCACGTTGCCCCGGTTTCTCTCCCGGCAGCCCATGGCGAGCACAACCGCGCGGCAGCCGAGGCGCAGAACCCCATGGTCTTTCCCGCAGGCGGTCACGACATGGGATGCCTCGTCCCCGGTTATGTCCATCACCGTGGTGTCCAGGTATACGTCGATTCCCGCGCCGAGAACCCTGGAAATAAACCGTTCGGCAAACTCGGGTCCGGTGAGATCCTCGCCGAACTCGTGAATTCCAAATCCGTTGTGGATACACTGCATGAGGATTCCGCCAAGGTACGCTTCCCGGTCCACGATTGCGACCGAGTGCCCGCCTTCCCGCACGGCAAGCGCAGCCGCCATCCCGGCCGCCCCGCCGCCGATAACTACGGCATCGTACGTTTTTTCAAGCATCAGTCGCCGCTCCCTGATCGTTCCCGCCCAGAGGGTGCAAATCCCGCTTGTCCAAGCGTGTTTGAACCGACTTCCGTATCCCGTGCGGCGTCTCCAATCCGGCCGACCACGAGCGCGCTTCCCTTCCCCCGTTTCGTGATCTCTTCGACGCGCATCCCCGTCTCGCGTGCAATGATCGATAGAAGCCGGTAGGTGCAGAACCCGCCCTGACAGCGGCCCATGCCCGCCCTGGTGTAAAACTTGATCCCGTCCAACGTGATATGTCCCTTATGGATTGCCTCGACCACTTCAGCCTCGGATACGCTCTCGCACCGGCAAACAATATGAGCAAAGGCCCTCTCCCGCCGGACAAGCTCATCCAGCTCCACGAAGCTCATCTCGACAACCTTCGGGGAATGTCCGACCGTTGGAACGAAGTCCGGCTTTTCCGCGAGCTTGAGGCCGTCTTGTTGCAGAAGGCCCTTCACGTACTCCGCGATCGCGGGAGCGGCGGTGAGGCCCGGGGATTGAATTCCCGCGACTTGTACCAGGCCGGGCGCTTTTCGGGAAAGGTCGATGAAGAAGTCGTCCCCCGGAAGGGTGGGACGAAGGCCTGCGAAGGAGGTGATAATATCCCTCTTCGAAATCCCGGGCACCATGCGGGCCGCAAGCGAGAAAACCCGGTCGAGATTCTCAGGCGTGGTGCCCGTGTCGTCCTTCTCCTCAATTTCTACCGCGGTGGGGCCGACCATCATCGTGCCTTCCACCGTCGGGATCACGAGCACGCCCTTGGAGTTCCTCGCGGGAACGGGGAAGATCACGTGGGAGGGAAACCCCGCCGCGTTCTTGTCCAGCAAAAATTCTTCCCCCTTCCTGGGAATGATGTGGAACTCCTCCGCGCCGAAAAAGCCTGACACCTCATCCGCGTACAGGCCGGCGGCGTTCACGACGCGCCGCGCCTCATGGGTTTCGCCCGTTTCGGAAACCAACAGCCAGCGGTCGTCCGCGCGCCGCGCGGCGGCGACTCTCCAGTCGGTGAAGAGGCTCACCCCGTTGGCCCGAGCGTTTTCCACCAAGGCAAAGACAAGTCGGTATGGCTCGACGATCCCGCCGGTCGGCGCCCATAGCCCTCCCACAGCGTCGCCGTTAAGTTTAGGCTCCAGGGAGAGGATTCGTTCCCTTCCCACGATCTCGAGTTGCGGAACGCGGTTGGCGGTCCCTATCTCATAGAGTGCTTCCACAGTTTTCAGTTCTTCAGGGGAAAAAGCCACCACAAGGATCCCAACCCTGCGGAAGGGAAATCCCAGTTCCGCCTTCAACCGGTCGAACAGGTAGTTCCCTTGAACTTCAAGACGCGCCTTGAGGGTCGACGGATTGTGGTGAAACCCGGCGTGGATAATACCCGAATTGGCCTTGGAGACGCCGAAGGAAACATCCGTCCTGCGCTCAAACAAAGCCACAGAGATTTTAAAGGAAGAGAGCCGCCTGGCGATTGCCGCGCCGGTAACTCCCGCTCCGATGATCGCTACATCGAACATAAGTTTCGACAGATCCCGATTGCCCTTTCCATGGGTAAGCCAAAAAGCCGGTCTTATCCGTTTCCCTTGTTCCCCTCGCTGATTGGGATTTTGGACAGCATCTTTGCGGCCTCGTCCGCTTGGGTGTTGATGATCACGGAAAATTTGATTTCGTTATTTGCCCACCCCGCAGCCCATCATAAAACTGACGCGGGACCCGGAGCCGGTTGAAGAGGAAGAACCAGTGGTGGGATGGGTTCCTGATTGAAGTTGAAATCTACGGTCAAGTTGCCCAATTGCGATGCATTTTCGCGGACGTCCGGCCTTGGATCCGGGCGGCCATCCGTTTTTGGATCGAGTCTCTGACCGTTTAGAAAAATATCTTCCATGAACTTAACATAGGCATCGTGGCTGAGAATTTGGTGGTCGACGAATCCCTTTTTAGCATACGGGCTGATGACCAATCCCGGTACGCGTAATCCGTAGCCGTTTTGATCCACCCGCGGAGGCATAACATTATCATAAAAGCCTCCCCAGTCGTCCCAGGAAAGGAAAATGACCGTGCTCCCCCAATCCGGTCCCTGCATTGCGGTATTGATCAGGCTAGTTGTCCAGGCCTGTCCATCACCGACCAAGGCCGGCGGATGTTCGCTGTTTGGTCCGCTGGGGGTGATCCAACTGATCGCGGGTAATTGCCCGTCTGTTGCATCCTGATAAAAGTTGGTCACATCCGTAATATTCTGAAGTTGGCCGTCCTGTTTCACCGTGTCGAAGTAGGGAAGCGGATTCCAGATCCCCGGCGTTTTTGCATTCTGATTTACCGGCGGACAATCCGCGGCGTCATTTGCGCAATCCGGTTGCGTTCCGGTCTGTACATAGTATTTCCAGCTGACGTTGTTTTTAAAAAGCAGATACGTCAGATCGGTCCAGGCGTAATCGGGAGCGACACGGTTGAGAGGATTGGTGTTAAGACCGAGCGAGAAATCCGGGGGAGTCTGAGGGGATTGGAGCGCGTTGATGCAACTCATCGGATCTCCCGCTTTGCTGCACCTGGCCGACCATTCGGAAACCATAAACAGGTGCTGGGGAAGGCTCCACGAAGCATTAGGCTCGAACAGACGGTCCTGCAGGACGAAGTTTTCCGCATACATCCAGTAGTTGGGGATTTCACGGGCATCATGATAGCCCATCACATCCGTCGCGGAAGAACCGCCGCAATCCGGGTCGTTGGTGCTTTCACAGCCGGCTTTTCCAGCTTCAGCCTGCGCGATAAATCCATCCATCTTGCCGCCGTTAATATCCGCGGTGGAATTTTTTTGTCCGTGGGGTCCGCCGTAGTTCTTGCCGGACGTGTCATGATAAGGGTAGACGCACTTTCCGGTCTTTGGATCATTTAAACAGATCGTGAATTGGCCGTTCTGGCGTGGATAACCATCGGCGCCGGGATACGTTCCGAAATAATGATCGAAGGATCGGTTTTCCTGCATGATGATGACAATGTGCTTGATCTTGGAGCGCGCCAGGGCGAGTGTATTCTCGGTCACTGGCAGGGCTGTCGCTGGTGTCTGGGATGATACCGACATCCCCGTTGGGGTCTGACCACCGCTGGATGGCTCGGTTGCAGCGGGAGGGATTGTCCGTCGGGTAGGAAACGAACAACCGGCCAACAAGACGAAAGCAAGCAAGATTGTTCGGGGTCTCTTGATCATGACAATTTTCCTTTCTATAAATATTTGGGTTAACTATACTCCCAACTCATCCCGCTTTGATTAACCTATTTTCGAAAAAATCGATCCGTAGCAATAGAGGATAATTTCGCCGCAACGTATTATGGATTCGTCCGGATCGTGCGGACAATGCGAAATGGCGGGATCAGGATCGATGCGATTGGATCCAGAGTCTGGACCTGAGCCGCGGCGTGAGTCGTGTCGGTGAAATTATCCGCCATAAGCAGTTCCACGCGGGACGGGTGAGGTTTCTGACCCTGCCGGGTCGGATCAATTACCAGAGCGGCTCCGCGGAGGCGTTCTATAAAAACAAGGTTGTTTCTTTCACGGAGCGGAACAACTTGTCCTGACCACACCGGC
>JBEKDW010000123.1:0-7011 GCA_050014155.1 Anaerolineales bacterium | reverse complement strand
GTCCCTGTCTTGCTCTGCATGGCCCGCAGAAGTGCCAGGCGCTCGTCGTCGGTGCTGGGATAAAAGAGGGCGAGGTGTTGTTCCGCCCGCCCCTGACGCTTCAGGTCAACCGGCAAGAGATCCGGGCGGCAAATGGTGAAAGCCCGGTCCGCAAGCAGATGCCGAATGGACCTCCGAGTTGAGCGGGCGAATTAAGTAGCCCAATCCGGCGCCTCCGTTAGCGGGCAAGGGTATTAATCGGTCCGAATCCGAGCGTACCCAACAGAGTGAGGCTGGCTTTGACCCCGTCGCAATCTAGGCGGGGTTTTTTGTTCCCGGCGCAAGCCGGCAAGGCAGCCTAACCAGGGTGGCACCGCGGGATCCCCTCCCGTCCCTGAGACGAGAGGGGATTCTTTTTTAACCCCTCCCCCAACCCCTCCCCATTCTGGGGGGGAAAAAAGTGGTGGGGTAAGGATGGTGCCATGCTTGTTGAAGCTCCCGTAAAAACGTCTTCTCCCGCGCTCGCGCCGATTGTGCGTGAACTCTCCGCCGACCTGGAGACGCCCACTTCGGCTTACCTCAAGCTGCGCCGGACCGGCCCGTCGTTCCTGCTCGAATCAGTCGAGGGCGGCGAGCGCATCGCGCGCTATTCGTTCATCGGCGTTGAACCGCGTTGCGTCTATATCATCCGCGGCCGCACGCTCCAGCGGCGCGAGAACGGCTCGACGCAGATCCTCACCGCCGAACCGGGCAGCGACCCATTCCGCCTGCTCGAGAAGGAGATGAGCAGGCTTCGCATGCCCGCCGCCCCCGAGTCGCCGGTCAAACTGCCGCGCTTCCTGGGGGGGTTAGTGGGCTACATGGGCTTCGAGTGCGCGCGCTACTTCGAGCCGCGCCTCGATCCGCAGATGCACGCCTCTCCGCTCCCCGAAGCGGTCTTCCTGCTGGCCGATACGATCGTCGCCTTCGACCACGTCCGGCGCAGCATGTTCCTGATCGCTTATCCCTTCAATGGGGAAAAGGAAGCCCGCCGCAAGCTTTCGACCCTCGAGAAACGGCTCCGCCGCCCGCTCTCGCCCGCCGACTCCGCACCCGCAGCAGGTTCTTCCGCGCCTCCGACGGCCTTCGAATCCAACGTCGGGCAGGAACGCTACGAACAGATGGTGCGCGCCGCCAAGGAGCACATTGCCGCCGGCGACGTCTTCCAGGTGCTTCCCTCGCAACGGCTTTCGCGCACGACAAAAGCACAACCCTTCGACATCTACCGCGCACTCCGCCGGCTCAACCCCTCGCCCTACATGTTCTTTTTCGATTTTGGAATCTTCGACGGCGAGCCGTTTTACCTGGCCGGATCCTCGCCGGAGGTCTTCGTCCGGCTGGAGGGGAACCGCGCCAGCCTGCGGCCGATCGCCGGCACCAGCCCGCGCGGCGCCACTCCCGAAGAGGATGCCGCGATCGAGGCGAAACTCCTGGCCGACCCGAAGGAGCGCGCCGAGCACGTAATGCTGGTCGACCTCGGGCGTAACGACCTCGGGCGGGTGTGCCGCTACGGCACCGTGAGCGTTCCGGAATACGCCGTGATCGAACGCTACTCGCACGTGATGCACATTGTCTCGCAGGTGGAAGGGGAGATGCGCCCGGGCCAGACCGCCTTCGATTTGGTGCGCGCGGCTTTCCCGGCCGGCACCGTCAGCGGCGCGCCTAAGGTGCGCGCGATGGAGATCATCGCCGAGCTCGAGTCCGACGGGCGCGGGCCGTATGGCGGCGCAGTCGGATATTTTTCCTTCGACGGATCGATGGACACGTGTCTGGCGATCCGGACGCTTATCGGCCGCGGCAAGACCGTGTCCGTACAGGCCGGCGCCGGGATCGTCGCGGATTCCGATCCGCAGCGCGAATACCAGGAAACGATGAACAAAGCCCGCGCCGTATTAATGGCGGTGGAGCAGGCGGAGGCGGGATAGCACTACCGCCCCCCTCTCTGTCTCCCCCCATTCCGCTTTGCGGAATGGGGGGAGATGAAAGGATTAACTATGATCGCCATAATCGACAACTACGATTCGTTCACTTACAACCTCGTGCAATACCTGGGCGAGCTAGGCGCGGAAATCGAAGTGTTCCGCAACGACCAGGTGACCGTGGAGCAGATCGCCAAGCGTCAGCCCACACACCTGGTGATCAGCCCGGGGCCCGGCACGCCAGACGATGCCGGCATTTCCGGGAAGGCAATCGCTTACTTTAACGGGCGCATCCCGATCCTGGGAGTATGCCTCGGCCATCAATGCTTGGGCGCGGTTTTCGGCGCCAAGGTCGGGCGCGCGCCGGGAATCATGCACGGAAAAACGTCGAAGATCCACCATACTGGCGCAGGAATCTTGGCCGGTCTGCCCACGCCCTTCGAAGCCGGCCGCTACCATTCGCTGATCGTATTCGATCCTGTGCCGGCCGAGTTGGAGGTGATCGCCCGCGCCGAGACAGGCGAGATTATGGCGTTGCGCCACCGTTCCCACCCGACCTACGGACTGCAATTCCATCCCGAGTCGGTGCTCACGGACGTGGGCAAACAGATTCTGAAGAAATTTCTCGCCCTGCCGTCCACGAGGGCGGCTTCCGAAAAAAAGGAGGAATTGAACTTGCTTAAACCGTTTATCGCCCAGGCCATGAAACGCGAAAGCCTGACCGCGGCCCAGGCCGAGCAGGCGATGCAGGTGATCATGACCGGCCAGGCCACGACGGCGCAGATCGGTTCGTACCTCACCGCGCTGCGGATGAAAGGTGAGACCGTCGAAGAGATCACCGGCTCGGCGCGGGCGATGCGCGCGAACGCCTTGCCGGTGAATTTCGCGAGCCGTCCGGAAAAACTGTACGACACCGCCGGGACGGGCGGCGACGGCGCCGGTACTTTCAACATCTCCACCGCCGCCGCGTTCGTCATCGCCGGGACCGGACGCAAGGTGGCCAAGCACGGCAATCGCGCCGCTTCCTCCAAGTGCGGCAGCGCCGACGTGCTATCGGCGCTCGGGGTGAACATCGATATGACACCCGAGCAGGCCGTGCGGGCCATCGATACGGTGGGCATCGCGTTCTTCTTCGCGGTCAAGTACCATCCGGCGATGAAGCACGCCATCGGTCCGCGGCGCGAGATCGGCCAGCGCACAATCTTCAACCTACTCGGACCGCTGACCAACCCGGCCGGGGCCGATGTGCAGGTTATCGGCGTGCCCGATCCGGCGCTGACCGAGCCCCTGGCTAAAGTCCTTTGCAGCCTCGGGGCGAGCGCCGCCTACGTGGTGCACGGCTTCGGCGGGTTGGATGAGCTCAACGCCGGCGGCCCCAACCGCGTGAGCCATTTAAAGGAAGGCGCGGTGCGCACGTTCGAACTGGACCCGCGCGACGTGGGCATCCCGCGCGCCGATCCACAGGCGTTGAAAGGCGGCACGGCCGAGGAGAATGCTGTGATGCTGCGCACGGTGCTCGAAGGAAAGAGCACAGAACCCATGCGCGATGCGGTCTTGCTCAACGCGGCCGCGGCCATCGCAGCCGAGAGCGGTGATTTTTCCGAGGCGCTTGTCGAAGCGCGCAAGGCTCTCGATTCCGGCGCGGCGCTCAAAGCGCTGAATGGGTTGATTGCGTTTGGAAAGGGATGACCTAACCCCCACTCCCCCAACCCTCCTCTCGCTTCGCTCGAGGACAGGCTCTCCCCCTTCCCATAATGGGAAGGGGGAGAGGGGAGCCTGAGCCCAAGTTTTTTTTGGGCTCAGGCGGGGAGGGGAGGAAGGGTAAGCCGCAGACCATGCTCACACGCATCCTCGACCACAAACGCCAGGAAATCGCGCGATTGGATCTTTCCGATTGGAAGACCCGGGCCGCGGATTCTCCCGCGCCGCGGAAGTTCCTGCCGCTCGATCCGACGCGCGCATCGCGCCCGCGCGCCGTGCCGATGCTCATCGCCGAGATCAAGCGCGCCTCGCCTTCGCGCGGCGAATTGAATGCGCGACTCGATCCTATTCGGCAGGCGCATATCTACGCAGAAAACGGCGCGGCGGCAATCTCGATTCTGACCGACGAGAAATTCTTCCGCGGGAGCATCGACGATCTCTTCGCGCTCCGCCGCGAAGTATTGGAAACTCCCGGCGGGCAAGCGCTGCCGCTCCTGCGCAAGGATTTTCTGCTCGCGCCGGTCCAGCTTTATCAGACCCGCGCGCTCGGAGCGGACGCCGTGCTGCTGATCGCCGTCGCGCTCGAAGGCGGGAAGCTTGCCGATATGCATGCGCTTGCGCTCGAGCTTGGGCTCACACCGCTCCTCGAGGTCCACACGGGCGATGAGCTTGATCGGGCACTGACGGTCGCCGATCTGTGCTGGGTGGGTGTGAACAACCGAAACTTGGCCACGTTCGAGGTTCGGCCGCAGGCCAGCCTGGAACTTGGTCCGGAGATTCCGCCCGCGATTGGATCGGTCGCCGAATCCGGTATCATGAACGCTGAGGATGCCGTTGCGGCCGGGAAAGCCGGCTACGACGCGATTCTGGTCGGCGAAGCGCTGGTGACGGCGGAAGATACTGCGGCGAAAGTTAGGGAATTGGCGATCCCTACAACTCCCCCCATTTGGCTTCGCCGAATGACGGGAGATAAAGAGGGGGGTCATGATCATTAAAATCTGCGGCCTGACGAATTTTGATGACGCGCTCGCCGCGGCCGAGTTGGGTGCGGATTATCTCGGGTTTAACTTCTACCCGAAAAGCCCACGCTGCATTGCCGAGTCGGATTGCGAGAAGATCGTCGCGGCGCTGCGGGTTGGCTTTCCGGATCTCTCGTATACGGGTGTCTTTGTCAACCATCCGGCGGCGGATATCCTGCGGATTGTGAAGCGTTGCAATCTCGACACGGCTCAGCTTTCCGGAGACGAACAGCCCGGTGCGCTCGCGGCGCTTGGCTCGGAAAAGATCCGCGCGTTTAAGGCAATCCGCGCGGGAGCGAACGCCCATGCGCTGATGGAATTCGCCGCCTCTACTGTAGGTGAGCCGGCATTACTACTGGATGCGACTGCCCCCCACCTCTACGGCGGAACCGGTCAGACAGCAGATTGGGATTGGGCAGCGTCGGTCGCGTCGCGCTACCTGGTCTGCCTTGCCGGCGGGCTTACCCCGGAAAACGTCGGCGGCGCGATCCGCAAGGTGAAGCCCTGGGGAGTGGATACGGCCTCGGGCATTGAATCTTCCGCGGGGAAAAAGGACCGCGATAAAATGGCCGCCTTTATTGCGGCCGCCCGCCGGGCGGCAAGGGAAATCCATATAACCATCGAGCCCGCCCAAGCCGGAGACGCAGCCGAGATCCTGGTGTTGCAGAAAATGGCCTATCGCAGTGAAGCTGAGCTCAATGGGGATTTTACAATTTCACCTCTGACTCAGACTCTTGCGCAAATCGAATCCGAATTCGACTGCAAATTATTTCTGCGGGCGAAAACGGAAGGCCGGATCGTCGGATCGGTACGCGCCGAGCTCCGCGACGGTTCCTGCCATATCGGCAGGCTGATTGTCCATCCCGAATGGCAGAACCAGGGCACCGGCTCCCGCTTGTTGCGGGAGATCGAAGCCCGCTTCCCGCAAGCCAACCGGTTCGAACTGTTCACCGGCGAGCGCAGCGAGCGCAATCTGCACATCTATCAAAAATCGGGTTACCGAATTTTCAAACGGGAGCCGATGAACGAGCGGGTGACGTTGGTCTACCTTGAGAAAGCGGCGGAGCGCCTATGAAAAAAATATCTCTCTCTGGAATCAAGCCCACGGGAACACCCCACTTAGGCAACTACCTTGGCATGATCCGGCCGGCATTGGAATTGGCAAAGGATTACCAGGCGTTTTATTTCATCGCCGACGCACACGCTTTGAATCAAGTGGGCGACGGCGGCGAATTAAGACGTATGACTTTCGAAACGGCGGCCACCTTACTGGCACTCGATCTTAATCCGGAGGAAGTGACCTTTTTCCGCCAATCCGATATTCCCGAGGTGTTCGAGCTGGCCGTGATATTAGCGGCCTCCACCACCAAGGGGTTGCTCAATCGGGCGCACGCGTATAAGGCCGCCGTGGATGCCAACTTGACTTCCGGCCGCGATCCGGATGACGGAGTGAATATGGGGTTGTTTACATACCCAGTCCTAATGGCGGCCGACATCCTGCTCTTCAGCAGCCACGTGGTGCCGGTGGGGGAAGATCAACGTCAGCATGTGGAAATCGCCGCCGATATCGCCCAGGCATTCAACCGCGCGTATGGTGAGGTCTTGGTAGTCCCGGAAGCGGTCATTCGCGAAGAGGTCGCCGGTATTCCCGGCACCGACGGCCGTAAAATGAGCAAGAGCTACGACAATGTCATACCGATTTTTTCCCCGCCGGATCAACTGCACGCGCGGATCATGGGCATAGTCACCGATTCACGCCCGCAGGAGAAACCTAAAAATCCGGAAGAAGACAACCTGTTCGGTATCTACAAACACTTCGCCACGCGCGAGGAAACCGAGGCCATGCGCCGGAAATATCTGCGCGGAGGATTTGGCTATGGCGAGGTGAAACAAGCACTTTACGAAGTGCTGGAGCGTACCTTCGCCGCAGCCCGCACCCGATATGAAGGCTACCTGCTGGACCGGCCTTCCCTGGATCGCATGCTGCTCGCAGGCGCCGAGAAAGCTCGCGCCAGTTGTGCCGCATTAATGCACAAGGTACGCGAGGCGGTCGGCTTTCATGGGACGGGAACGACCGAGAAACACAGAAAAGCATAAAATGGGCATCGACTAACTCATTCAAAAAAAGGGGGGCCTATGACGGAATTGCTTTTCAAGGAAGAGGTGTTCGCCATCATTGGGGCAGCCATCGAGGCACATCGGGAGTTAGGGAACGGGTTTTTGGAGGTAGTCTACCAAGAAGCGCTGGAGATCGAATTGGATAGCCGCAATATTCCTTTCGAGGCACGAAAAGAGTTAGTGATTTCCTACAAGGGCCGACACTTGAAGAAAGCCTACGAGACGGATTTAGTGTG
>JBEKDW010000122.1:0-7033 GCA_050014155.1 Anaerolineales bacterium | reverse complement strand
GCGGGCCGACTGCACGGCAAAGCGCAACGCCGCGCCGCGGTCCGGAATGCGGAAGAACGTCTTTCCTTCCACACCCCCTCGGGAACGCGCCCCGGCCGCCATTTCCTCAAGAATGGAGGAAAGCGACTCCGTGCGCGGGTCCTCGGCGGTCAGCACGGTCAGGTCCGCCAGGTCTACCCCCGTCGCCGCGAGCTCCCGGCGCTTCTCGCGGTCGCGCAAGCCGGCCGAACCAAAGACCGCAATCACCCGGCCGCCCTCCCCCTTCAAAGCGCGCGCGGATTCCAGTGCGGCGCGTAAAGCGTTCGGCGTATGCGCAAAATCCACGATCGCCAGGAATCCCTGGCCCAGGTCGATTTTCTCCCCCCGCCCGGGCACTCCCGGCAAGGACGCCACGGCTTCGGCCGCCGTTTGCAGATCCACCCCGAGTGCCGCGACCGTAACCGTGATCGCGGCGAGGATATTCTCGACATTATAAACGCCCGTCAAGGCGCACTGGACCGGGAACATTCCGTCCGGCGTGCGCACCGTCAGATGAATTCCGTCCAAGTCCGCGCGCACGTCTTCCGCGGTAAAGTCCGCCGGCTGCCGTCGGCCGTATGCGACGACCGGAACTTTTACTTGGGCGCGCAGGTACTCAAAAGACGGATCGTCGGCGTTGAGAACCGCCATCCGCGCCCCAAAAAACGGTTTGGCTGGTGCGGACCCGAGCCCGGTAAAAAGGCCCGCCTTCACGGCGCGGTAGGCTTCGAAGGTGCCGTGGTAATCGAGATGCTCGCGGGTGATATTGGTCAGCGCCGCCACGTCGAAATCGCAACCCGCCACGCGCTGCTGAGCCAATCCGTGCGAGGTCACTTCGAGGACGCAATGGGTGAGCCCGGCGTCCGCCATCTGCGCCAGATATCCCTGTAACGCTGTGGAATCCGGCGTGGTCACATGAAAGCCGGTGTCCATTTCGAGCCCGTCGATCACCGCGCCGACCGTGCCGATCATCCCGGCGCGAATTCCGGCCTTTTGTAGAATGTTGTAAATCAGGTTGACCGTGGTCGTTTTTCCGTCGGTTCCGGTCACCCCGATCATTACCATCCGGCGTGATGGAAAACCGAACCACGCCGCTGAAATCAGCCCGAGCGCCTGGCGCGCATCCGTAACGCGGATATAAGGAACCGTCAATCCCGGTTGCTCGCGCTCGCCTACAACCGCCGCCGCTCCGGCGGAAATTGCCTGTGGAATGAACGCCTGTCCGTCCGCCTTTCCCCCCGGGCAGGCCACGAAAATATTTCCGAGCTTGATCCGGCGTGAATCGTAAACTACGCCGGTAATTTCCCGGTCAATCCCCGGAGGAATGGGGCCGGACGGCAGAGCGGAGGTCAGCTCAGAAAGACGCATGACGGCAGAATCCAAGCCGCGATTATACCCGGGATAAAGTTAGGGCCGGATTAAGGCTTCCGGTGGAAGCAGCTTTCGCTGTTTGGCCACGCCCGAAAGGAGGGGATGGGGCGGCGAAGCTTATGGAGATTCTTCCGCCCGCCTATTGCATCGTTTTTCGCAGATTGTCGATCCGGCCGGCCACCGTTCCGTCGATGACGCGGTCCCCGATGCGAACCTTCAATCCCCCCAGCACGTCCGGATCCACCTGAAACGTGATCCGTACCCCCGCGCTCGCCTTCCGGCCCACTTCGGCGCGGATGGAAGATTGCTCGGAGTCGGTAAGGGGCAACGCGCTCACCACCTCGGCTTCCGCGGTGGAGGGCATCTCGCCGGCTTCCTCGAGCAGCACCACTTTTCCCGACTTCACACCGCTAAAAAACTCGTCGATCAGCGCCCGTTGGCGTTTCTCATCGAGCGCCTCGCCGATGAGTTTCTGGGTCGCAGCGATGGCGAGGGCGGCCACCTCGGGACGCACCTCCGCCAGCATCCGGTCGCGCTGGGAGCGGATGTCGGCCGCGGCGGACTCGCGCAGCGCGGCGATGTCCTTCTCCGCCGCCGCGCGCACTTCCTGCGCCACCTTTTCCGCGTTCTCCGCAGCCTCGCGGAGCTTGCGGGAGGCTTCCTGCTGCGCCAGCCCGAGGACGTGCTGCGCGTCGGTCTCCGCCTTGGCCCGGGCGCTGGCCGCAATTTGGGCGTCCTCCAATCCCTTGGCGATCTTCTGGCGGCGGTCTTCCAGCGCCTTTACGACCGGCTGGTAGATCCAGGCGGTGAGAACGATCATGAGCGCCACAAAATTGAAGAGGTAGAAAAGAAAGGTCCCTAAATTTAATCCCAGCTTCTCCATAAGATGCCTCTTTTACACAAACAAAATAATCATCGCCATGGCCATGGCGTAGATCGCGATCGTTTCGGAGAAGACGATACCCAGGAGCATGTAGGTGAGAATCGTCGACGTGGCATCCGGATTGCGGCCGATGGATTGCACGCCGCCCATCGCCACCAGGCCGATGCCCACCCCGGCGCCGGTTGCGCCGATCATCGCCAAACCCGCCCCTATGTACCGCATCGATTGTAGGAAGATATCGGGAAACCTGGGATCCATCGAAAGCCTCCGTACTTGGAAAATAGCAGGCGGTCGAAGCCGGGAAGGGCTCAGTGCCCTTCCTCCGAATGGCCGGCGATCGCCTGTTGGAAGAAAATCACTGCCAACATGGCAAACACATACGCTTGGATCGCACCGACGAACAGCTCGAATGCCGAAAGCCCGGCGGGAATGATGACCGCCACCATCGAGCCCATGATCAGCAACAGCACTCCGCCGGCGAAGATGTTGAAGAACAACCGGAGAGAGAGCGAAATAATTTTTACGAACTCCAACAGGAACTCCAGCAGCCCCACAATAAAGTCGATCGTCCCGAAGAGCGGAACGGCGATCATCCGCCCGAAGGGGAAGTACTTGCCCAAGAAAGCGCCTTTTTGCGACCAGAAACCGAAGACGAAAATGCAACCCACGGTGAACACGGCCAGGGCCGCCGGGAAATTCAAATCAGTGGATGATCCCCGTAAGAAGGGCTGCAACGCATAGGTCGCCTGCGCGGGCGCGGCGGGTGCGCCTCCGGCGAAAGCGGCGGCCGGAGTGGACGGTACCAGCGCGTACAGATTACCGACAATGGGAACCACACTGTTGGATTTCTCCGTGCTCCCCGCTGCCACCGGCTTGAGCCACCCAAAGGTTTCGTATCCCGGGAGCATTTTGATGGTGTTGGCGGCGACGATCAGCAGGAAGATCGTCATGACGATCGGGAAAAATCTCCGCGCCCATTTAACACCGGCCGACGATTCCGCCAAGTTCCAGAAATATTCGATCAGCATTTCGAACCCCGCGTACAGCTTCGGTGGAACGGGATTCTTCCCGCGCACAAAGGGGCGCACCACAAAAAGCGCGATCGCCAGAAGGAGCGCATCGGTTAGAAGTGTGGAAAGGACAGTGTTGGTGAAGGGAACGCCAGGGAAGCGGAAAGAACCTACGGAGAACGACGGAATGAGGAAAGCGCCCGGTCCGATCTCCTCAGCCGGCATGCTGATCGGCGGCTTGATGGGCGCCAGCGGCGGGAACCAGCGCGGTCCGGCGTACGCCACCACGCCCGACGCGATGATGAACGCCAGCACGATCCAGCGCTTGAAGCCGTATTTCCACCTACGATTCGTCGTCGTCGACATCGATTCCCTTGACCTCGGCCGGCGGAGTTTGCAGCGTTTTGGATACCGCGCGAATGGTCAATCGATAGAGCACATACAGCGTAAGCGGCATGCTGCCGATAACCAGCAGGAGCATGAAGAGCGGACGCGTATTCAGGATTCTATCCAGCCAGATGCCGATGCCCAAAAAAGCGAAAATGGCGACAAAAACCAGACATCCGGTTTGGGCAACCAGCGAGGCGATCTGCGAAGTGCTCAGCGCACGCGGCCGGGGTTTTTCCGTCGGGTCCCGCATCACGGGGGGGAATTCTACCATACGCGCGCCGGAGTAATGAGGGAAAAGGATCAACCGGGGAACAGCGGGCGAACGGCCCGGAGCGCCGCTTCGAACCAGGGGGAGATGATCACTCCCAGCAGGAGGAGGCCGCCGACGGCGATACCGATCGCCAGCCGGAGCGCAGGCGGGAAGGAGAACGGGGTTTGTTCCTGTTCCGAGCGGAAAACGAAGACCGCCTTTAAAACCGAGAGGTAGTAGTACAGTCCGATGACGGAGTTAACCGCCGCAATGGCGGCCAGCCCGGTAAGATTGGCCTCAACGGCGGAAGCGAGCAGAAAAAATTTGGCGGAAAACAACGCGAAGGGGGGCATCCCGGCCAGCGAGAGGAAGGCCACCAGCATGGCCAGCGCCGCACCCGGCGAGCGACGGCTCAGACCGGCCAACGCGGTCAGATCGTCGCTTCCGGCGACGTTCGAAATCAGCACGACCAGGGCGAAGGCCGCCAAATTCGCGAGGGCGTAGGTCAGAAGGTATTCCGCAGTGGCGGCCAAGCCGTTCGGGTTGAGGGTGGCCAACCCGATCAGCGCGTACCCGGCGTGGGCGATCGAGGAATAAGCCAGCAGGCGTTTTAGATTCTTCTGCGCCAGCGCGAGGAGATTCCCCAGCGTCATCGTGGCCGCCGCCAGGACTGAAACGAGCGCCCCCCAGTACAGCGCCGAAGCCGGTGCGAAGACTGCCAGCAGGAGGCGCGCGAGGACCGCGAACCCCGCCGCTTTCGACGCGGTGGAGATAAACGCAGCCACCGGAGCGGGCGCGCCCTCGTAAACGTCCGGCGCCCAGAAGTGGAACGGAACAATCGAAACCTTGAACCCCAAGCCCACCAGCACCAGAATGATCGCCAGGATCATCGCCGGGAGACTGTTCCCCTCGAGCGCGATCGCCGCCGCGCGCAAATCCGTCTGCCCGGTCAACCCGTAGATCAGCGAGAAACCGTACCACATGACCGCCGAAGCGGTCGCGCCGAAGAGGAAATACTTCATCCCGGCCTCGGTCGAGCGCGAATCCCGCTTGAGGAATCCGGCCAGGACGTAAAGCGGGATGGTGGTCATCTCGATCGCCAGCGCCAGCATCACCAGGTCCGAGGCGGAGACCATCAGGCACATCCCGAGCGCGGAGAAAAGCATCAGCGCGTAATATTCCCCGCGCCGGCCCACTCCTTCGCTGTCAATCGACATCAGCGCGGCGATCGCCGCGCCCACCAGAACAACTGCGCGGAAGAAGAACGCCAGCGCGTCGGTTTGCAGCGTGCCAACGGAGGCTCCAGCTTGCGCGGCGGGAATCTCCAGGAGCGCCACGACCAATATCCCGGCGGCGCCGACGGCGGTAAGCCATCCCAGTAGTGCGCGGCGCTCCCTGGGCAGGATCAGATCCAGCGCCAGGATGAGCAACGCGAGAACGAGCAGGAGCAGTTCAGGAAGGAAGGACATATGATTGCCATCCCATCCCACCTCCCCTTTTCCCCCCTCCCTTCCCATAGGATGGGAAGGGAGGGGGGGTTAGGAGAGGAGGGACAGGTCAGACTCCCAAGATCTTCAAAATCGGCTGCACGCCGGTTTGCACCAGCGGCGCTATGAAATTCGGATATACGCCCATGCCGATCAGGAACAGCATGAGGAAAAGCAACGCGGCCTTGTCCTTCCGGTTGATCCCGGTCACCGTCCGATCGAACTCTTCCGGGATCGGCCCGAAGAATACGCGGCGGAAAACAACGAGGATATACGCCGCGGTCACGATGATACCGACCGCCGCCGCGACGGCCACCACCGGACGGGTCTGCCATAGGCCGAGGAAAATCGGAAACTCGGCGATGAACCCCGAGAAGCCGGGCATGCCCATCGACGCCAGACCGCCGACGATGAACGCCACCGCCGCGAGCGGCATCTTGCGCCCCATCCCGCCCAGGCTGGAAATATCGCGCGTGTGCGTCCGGTCGTAAACCATCCCGACCACGGCGAAGAACAGGGCCGTCATCACCCCGTGCGAGAACATCTGCAGCGATGCGCCAAGCATCCCGTCATAATTGAGCGTGGCGAACCCGAGCATCACCAGCCCCATGTGCGAGACCGAGGAAAATCCGATGACATATTTGAAATCGGTCTGCACCATGGCGATGAAGGCACCGTAGAGCACGTTGATCAGCGCCAGGATAATAATGAACGGCATGTAGAATTTCGCCCCCTCCGGCATCAGCATGATCCCCACCCGCAGCGCGGCGAAGGCGCCCAGCTTCATCAGCACCCCGGCATGGAACATCGAGACCGCCGTCGGAGCGGCCACGTGGCCGTCCGGGCTCCAATTGTGGAAAGGGAACAGGCCGCCCAGCACCGCGAACCCCATGAAAACGAACGGGACGACGATCCGCTGCAAATCCGCCGGGAAACCCGCCGCCTCCAACGCGGGCAGGTCGAAGGTGAGGGTGCCGGAAGCAAAAACCAATACCAGCGCGCCAACCAGCGCGACCATCGAGCCGAAGAAAAGGTAGAGGGTCAGTTTCATCGCCGCGTATTCGCGGGTCTTGGGCCAGCCCCACATGGAGATCAGCAGGTACATCGGGAAGACTGCGATCTCGTAGAAGAAGAACAAGAGGAAGAGATCAAGCGAGACGAAGACTCCGAAGACGCCGGTGGCCAGGATGAAAAGAAACGCGAAGAATTCCCGCGGCCGGTCGTCGATGCCCCAGGAGATCAAAACGCCGGTGAACATCACGATCCCGGTCAGGAGCACCAGCGGCAGGCTGATCCCGTTCACCCCGACGTGAAAGCCGATCCCCCAGCGCGGGATCCAGGGGACGTATTCCTGCAACTGGTACCCGCCGGCCGCCTGATCGTAGGAGAAGTAGGCGACGGCCGAAAGGAGCAGCGCGATCGTGGCGGTGGCGAGCGCGAACAGCCGGATCGCCCGCTTGCGCTCGGCCGGGAAGAACAGCAACACCCCGGCCGATACGGCGGGCAGGAATAGAAGAACGGATATTAAAGGAAGAGACTGCATGTGATTGGTGAGCCAGCCTTTTCCTCTCTCCCATTTCCCTCTCCCCCTTCCCACAATATGGGAAGGGGGAGAGGGATGCCG